>JABJHA010000030.1 GCA_018662005.1 Rhodospirillaceae bacterium
ATGAATTTTGCACCACTATGCTTGGCTTTTTGAAGGAAGACGTTCCCAAAAACTGGGGCGGTTTATGCGACGATGTATCAGATAATTTCCGCATCATATCGCCCAAGGGGTTTCGGGTTCTGACGTGAACGGGGTATACATCCCTAACTTGTCGGCGATGCGGTGCCACGTCATGACCGCCGGCATGAACCAGGGGTGCCCCCCATAAAGCGGGCGACCCTCGAAGGGCAAATTATCGAACGCCGTCTCGGCCCCGGACTTACTGAGTATTTTCAGCCCCAGTTTGTTGCCAAAGTAGGTTGAACGCGCGACCCCTGACCCACAGTAGCCCATGGCATAAAACATCCCGTCCTGTTTTCCACCACCGAATTGACCGATATGGGGGGCGTGATCAAATGTATAGGCGACAAGACCCGACCAGACATGGTCGGTGGCGACGTCCGCCAATTGCGGATAAATCTCGAGCATGAAGGAGCGCAGCGTGCGCAGGTTGGCGGCGGGAACGTCCTTGAAGCGCGCCGCCCGTCCGCCAAACAAAATCCGGCTGCCGTCTGGTGACGGGCGGTAGTAAGCGACGACCCGGCGACTGTCCCCGTAAACCCGGCCCTTTGGCATCAATTGCTTCATCAATGCCGGGTCCAGGGGCTCCGTTGCGATCATGGAACTGCGTAACGGGATCACCCGGCGTCGCAACTCCTGGGTTACAGGACCCGTATAGCCGTTCGTACAGACGGCCACTTGCCCGACCTTGATATCTCCGCGTGCTGACTTAAGGATATACCCGGCGGTGGTTTTTTCGATTTGCGTAACCGCTGTTTCCGCCGCGATCATAACACCGGCTTCGCGAACCCGCCTGACCAGTCCGTCATGATATTTGGCCGGGTGCAAGCCGCCATCCCGATCAAGGACAATACCGCCATGAAAGCGCGGCGAGCCGGACTCCTCATGTTGATCGGCTTTTGCCACCAACGCGCCCTCCACACCAATTGATTCTTGCAAAATTTCCAGTTCCCGGGCCATAGCGTCGAAATGATCAGGTCTCAACGCGCCACGGAACCGCCCGGTACGTTTGAACTCTGCATCAATACCTTCAGTCGTGATAAAATTTTCCAGATAATCGACGAAACCGATGCTTTCGCGAAGGATGGCGTCAGCGCGGGCCACCCCGAATTTATTCTTCAATCCGGCAATACCCAGTTTGTGAAAGCTGGGACCGACCATGCCGCCGTTGCGGGTGCTGGCTCCGCAGCCCATTTCCCCGGCCTCGTAAAGCATTACCGAAGCGCCGCCCCGGGCAAGAACAAGGGCCGCGCAAAGGCCGGTGTAGCCACCGCCGATAACAGCGACATCAACCGAACCCGGAATTTCTATCATCTCACAAGGCTTTGGCGGCGCATCTTCCCACCAATAAGGCGTCATTTTCATGGCGATTTCCTGCCCCTACCTGTTCGGTTCGTGTATTGCATTTCTACGTAATGGTATATACATGACAGAGAGTGTAGATATAGTGACAATATAACATCCCTGCTCAAGAAGGTTAAAGATGTCTAAGACCATTTTGATTGTTGAAGATAATGAACTGAATATGCGGCTGTTCACGGACCTTCTGCAAGCCCATGACTACAACACGATACAATCGGTAGATGGCTCGGACGCCGTTGATCTGGCCCGCGAAAAATTGCCCGATCTGATCGTTATGGATATTCAGTTGCCGGGGCTGTCGGGTGTTGATATCACCAAAATACTGAAGGCCGATGAAAACCTGAAACATATCCCGGTTATTGCAGTTACCGCTTTCGCCATGAAAGGGGATCAGGAAAAAATTATGGAGGCCGGTTTTTCAGCCTACATTGCCAAACCAGTCTCGGTTCCCAGTTTCCTGGAAAATGTCGCCCAATTTCTTGACTAAATATGAATTCTAAAAATGCCAATCTTGCCCTGTTGCTTGGGCTTTCATTTTTATGGTTTTTTTTAGGTATCGGGGCAACCGTCGTTTTCTCATTAGCCCTGGGCTACTACGGTGATGCGGGCGATCAAACGACACCGATGATGATCGTTTCCCTGATTTCCCTTATCGCCGTGCCAATGCTCTGCGCCCATACGCTGGTCCATGGATGGCGACGCTTTGCCGCCACAAACTATTCGGGAATTATCAAGGTGGCGTTGCTGCCAATCCCCTTTATCGGTATCGCCGTCGTTATTTTTCGATACGCCTGGCCATGAACAAAGGGTTTTATATTTTATATTTATTAAGGCCTGCCAACGCTACATATAGCCTGAACGTACGTTTTGGTTAGCGATTAACGAATGAATATACTCCACTCGAACCGGCGATGGGTTTGTGTCGGCATGGCCGCTGCTTTTGCGGTTGTGCTTTCTGTTGGCAGTTCTTCGGCTGAGACCCTTTCGGAATTGCTGCCGGATTTTCTCGACAATCATAATCTGTCCAAGG
>JABJHA010000031.1 GCA_018662005.1 Rhodospirillaceae bacterium
AGGCGGGTTTTCACGTCGTCGTTCGGGTGTGTCGCACGAGGCGTCCGGTAACGGGCGTCCCAGATGAATAGCCATCTATCGCAAGTTTACTTCGGTAAATTTGCGGGGACAGAACCCGGCTTACAGACCGTCTGGCATTTTTTCAGGGGACAGAACCCTCGATTGCCAGTTCATCCTGACGGCCCCGTTCCGTCCAGTACATAAGAGACAACGCCAGCGTTGCAAGCAGGGCGAAGCCGCCGACCAGGGGCAGGACCGTGCCATCAAACAACTGGCCGATGAGCGCCCCCAAGGGTGCGGAAATGAGTGTCGACAAGGAACCGACGACGGCTGCACCGATGCCGGCGATATGACCCAGCGGTTCCATGGCGAGGGCGTTTAAATTTCCGAACAACAGGCCAAAGCACAGGAAGGCGAAGATAAAATACGTCATGTTCATCCACAAGCTTGGGATTCCATCGACTTGGGCGGCATACAGAAAAAACACGACCGACAGCACTGTCAGACAGATCAGGGCTAGGCGGGATAACAATCGCATGCCGTATTTCAAAACCATGCGCCCGTTGATAATGGAGGTCAGGCCGACGGCCAGCGCCAAGACGGCAAAATACAACGGGAACAGATCGGTGATGGCGTAGATGCTGGCGAACATCTGCTGGGCAGATGACAGATATCCGACCAGGGCCCCAAAAATACATCCGGCAATCAAGGTATAGCCAAGGGAAATTCGGTTGCGACAGGTTTCCCTGACGCCTGACCAGATGACGAAAAATGAAAATGGCGCGCGCCGTTCCGGTGGCAGGGTTTCCGGCTGGCGTATGTAAAACCAGCCCCAGGCAAGAAGCGCTATGACCAGAAACAAAACAAAAATCGCCCGCCAGCCCGATATCATGATGATGCCCTGTCCGATCGCCGGGGCCATGGCCGGGACGAGAATAAACACGCCCATGACAAAGGACATGATGCGCGCCATTTCGCGGCCTTCATACTGATCGCGGACAAGTGCGACACAAACGATGCGCGGGCCTGCTGCGCCAATCCCCTGCAAAACCCGTCCTACCAGCATGATTTCAAAATTTGTTGAAAGGATGGATATGAGGCAGCCGATGACAAAAATCACATAGCCGCCGTAGATCGCCGGTTTTCGTCCGATGCTGTCCGATAGTGGCCCGAATATCATCTGGGCCACGCCCAGGCCGAGAAACAGCGCCGAGATAATCAGTTGTTGATCGTTCACCGCATCGGCGCCTAAATCCTGTCCAATGCGGGGAAGCGCCGGCAGCATGGCGTCGATGGAAAGCGCCACAAGCGAGATCATCAACGCCATAAGGGGCACGAACTCCGCCATGGAAAGGGCTGGTTTGGCTTGTGTGTTCAAAGACTTCTGATTCCTTCGGTGTGGGGGGCTGACCATAACAAGCCCGAATTGTTCAAGCCATCCTCATTTTCCCTTTTTCATACGGTCTTAGGGGAGGTGCTTCTTACAAGGCTAAAAATCACCATAAATCCGCCCAAAATCGGCCACTACTTTCCGCCATTATAAAAATCCTCACAGTTTTAAGACTTTGGCAAGCAGTGGCGGGTGATGATTGGGGATTCGGCCTGGGAGTCCGGGACTTGTATTTTTCCCCGCCAATTCTGCCCCGGTAAACACTTTATTAACCCTATAAAACCCATAATATCCCATTGCTTCCCATATATTCCCATGGTATCCCATGACATCCCGTCAATACCTTTGGGGGGGATCAGCGTCTGACGTCATCTGCTTCTGGGGCAAACAGGTGATTTGTACAGGTGTAAATCCTCAAAAATGACGCGGTGGGAGAGTAAACGGCACGGGGGCCGAAATGACGCTGTTGGTAGGCAGGCACGTCAACAAGATTGACAAGAAGGGGCGGGTTTCCGTCCCCAAACCATTTCGCGACCACTTTGCGCGGGAAGGGTTTTCTGGCGTCTACGTCTATCCCTCAATCCGCTTTGCAGCCATTGAAGCCTGCGGCGAAAGCTATTTCCGCCAACTAACCCAACGCCTGGATGACAGTCTCGAGATGTTCTCCCCCGAACAGGACGACTTGCTGATTGCCATTCTCGATAACGCCCACGCCGCCCCTTTTGATCCCGAAGGCCGTATTGTTATTCCAGCCGAGCTTCTTGAAATGGCGGCTATATCGACAGAGGCCCGTTTCGTTGGGCGTGCCCACTTTTTCCAGATTTGGCAACCTCAGGCCCATGAAGAACATCGCAAGCGTGGCCTTGAGCAGGCCCGCGCCCGAGGTGTCACCCTGCCGCCCCGCCCTGGTTCAGGTGGAGAGTCCTAGATGACGGCACCCCACACCCCGGTTCTTCTCAACGAGGTTCTGGCCGCACTCGGCCCCCGCGACGGCGCAATTTATGTAGATGGAACTTTCGGTGCCGGTGGTTATTCGACGGCGATCCTTGAAGCAGCCGACTGCCGGGTCTTCGGCATTGATCGCGATCCACTGGCCCTTCAGGCGGGTCAGAAATTGGCCGGACGTTACCCCGGCAGACTCAGGGTTCTGGGTGGCTGTTATGGTGACATGGTCGACCTGCTGGCTGACATCGGCATCGACAAAGTTGACGGGGTTGCTCTCGATATCGGTGTTTCTTCCATGCAGATTGATGATGCGGGGCGCGGTTTTTCCTTCAGGGCCGACGGACCGCTGGACATGCGCATGGGATTTAAGGCCGAAGCCAGCGCCGCCGATGTTGTCAACACACTGGGCGAGGAAGAACTCGCGGACATTATTTATAGCTACGGCGAGGAGCGGGCCTCGCGCCGCATTGCCGCAGCCATTGTCAATGACCGGGTCCGGCAACCCTTTACCAGTACCCTCCAGCTTGCCGGACTGATCCGGCGTATTGTTAAAAAATCCAAAGATGGCATCGATCCCGCCACCCGCACGTTTCAAGCCCTGCGTATTTACGTTAATGACGAACTGGGTGAACTCGGCCGCGGCCTTCAGGCGGCTGAACAGTTGCTCTCCCCCGGTGGTCGCCTTGCCGTTGTTTCATTCCATTCGCTTGAAGATCGCAAGGTCAAGGAATTCCTGCTTGCCCGTTCAGGGCAGGGGCCGCGTCCGTCACGTCACTTGCCTGATGCTGGTGAGGCGGAACGTGAACCCAGTTTCAATTTGATCAAGCGCGGGATTATCAAGCCCGGTCGCGCTGAAACCGACAGCAACCCACGCGCCAGATCGGCCAGGCTCAGGGCGGCGGAACGAACGCGTTCCCCGTCCTGGCCCGGCGATGCTACTGGCGTGGCAGCATAGGGAAGGAGGAAAATGCGCCATACCACACTGCTTTTTCTGCTTCTCGCCGGCGCCCTTTCGGTGGTCCTGTTTTCGGTCAAATACCAGGTTCAGGATCTGGAGCAGGAAATGGTTGATCTGAACGGGTCGATCATCAAGGAGCGCCAGTCCATCCATGTTCTGGAAGCCGAATGGAGCCATCTGAACGATCCCGAAAGATTGGCAATTTTAGCCGAACGGCATCTTGGCATGAAGCCGGTCACGCCTGCCCAAATGGTCAATTTCCAGGGTTTCAAACTGACGGCTCTTCCGCGTGATGAAAACCAGTCCGATCTGGCTATTCCGGCGGCTGCGGTTGATGGACGGAAAAGCCCATGACCCATAAGGCATCGCAAAATTCTCTTCAACGGACGCAAATACCAGTCGACGATACGATCTTACTTGAAGGCAACCACAAGCAGGCATTGGAAACCGGACGCAACCGGTTGCTGGTAACCGGTGTCATGTTCATGATCGCCTTTGTCGCTATCGCCGTGCGGCTTGTCGACTTGACAGCTTTTGGCCCGGGTGGGGAGCCGCGCGTCAGCCATTCGATCCCGTCATCCGCGGTTGCCGCCGGGCGCGCCGATATTTTTGACCGTAATGGAACGGTGCTGGCGACATCGCTACCGACAGCGTCCTTGTTTGCCGATCCCCATGATATTATGGATGCCGAAGAAGCCGCCGATAAACTGGCCACGGTCTTCCCTGAGATTAATCGCAACGAGTTGCTGCACAAGCTCAAGTCAAATTCCCGCTTTGTCTGGATCAGTCGCAATCTCACTCCCAATCAGCAATACGCGGTCAATCGCTTAGGGATTCCGGGCGTTTCGTTTGAGCACGGCGAGCGCCGGGTTTATCCTCATGGGCGTGAAGCCGCCCATGTTCTGGGCCTGACCGATGTTGACGGCAACGGCATTGCCGGCGTTGAAAAATATTTTGCCACCAGCCTGAACAAGGGTGCGGAGCCATTACAGCTGTCAATTGACCTTCGCATTCAAGCGATGTTGCGCCAGGAGTTGACGGCGGCGGTCAGTGAATTCCAGGCCATTGGCGCTGCCGGAATCGTTCTTGACGTGCAAACAGGCGAGATCATTTCGATGGTCTCACTACCTGATTTTGACCCAAACATACCTGATTCCATGATCGGCACGGTCGCCTTCAATCGGGCCACCAAGGGCGTTTATGAAATGGGCTCGACTTTCAAGTTGTTCACCACCGCCATGGCCCTGGACAGTGGCACGGTCAGCATTGATGACGGTTACGACGCCAGTGAACCGATCAAGATCGCGCGCTTCACCATCAGTGACTATCACGGCAAGAACCGCTGGCTCTCGGTGCCGGAAATTCTGGTTTATTCCTCGAACATCGGTTCGGCGAAAATGGCCATGGATGTGGGAGCCAAGGCGCAGAAGTTTTATCTCGACCAGTTTGGACTTCTTCATCAGTCGGCGGTTGAATTGCCGGAAATCGGACTGCCCCAATACCCAGCTCGCTGGGGTGATATCTCGACCATGACAATTTCCTACGGGCACGGGGTTTCGGTTAGCGCCTTGCAACTGGCCGACGGTGTCGCGGCCCTCGTAAACGGCGGTATTCGCCTGCCGGTGACCCTGCTTAAACATCGCGGCACGACGCCACCCGCAGGCATACGGGTGCTTTCGGAGCAGACGTCCAAACAGATGCGCGCCCTGATGCGTCTTGTTGTCACCAGTGGCACCGGCAAGAACGCCGCGGCCCCCGGTTATTTGGTTGGTGGTAAAACAGGCACCGCAGATAAACAGGTGAACGGGCGCTACGGAGAGAAGTCGCTGATTTCTTCTTTCGTCGGCACCTTCCCGGTTGATAAGCCCCGCTTCGTCATCCTGGCCATGCTTGATGAACCAAAAGGCACCAAGCGAACATTTAACTATGCCACCGGCGGCTGGGTTGCGGCCCCGGTTGTCGGCCACATGGTTTCAAGAATCGCAACGCTGCTGGGAATCCTGCCGCGCGGCGAGGAACTTCCGGATGACATTAAAATTAAGGCCGGCAAACCCCGCTTGGCGTCGTTGGGGTCATTTCCTGCGACCGCCGGGGGTCGGACCTTTGCGTCTTTTTGATTTGATTGATGGAGACCAAAACGAAGTGTTAGGCAGTGCGACCATGAAGGAGACCCAGGTCACGGGACTGACGTGTGATTCACGTAAAGTCGCACCCGGCTTTGTGTTCGCAGCACTTCCCGGATCAAGCGCTGACGGACGGGCGTTTATGGATCAAGCCATCGCCCGCGGTGCTGTCGCCATTCTGGCTCCTGATGGAACCGATGGCGGGGAGACCGTGCCCGTTTTGACATCTGCCAACCCGCGCCGCAGCTACGCCCAAATGGCGGCCCGCTTTTATGGCGACCAGCCTTCGACGATTGCCGCCGTTACCGGCACCAACGGCAAAACATCGGTGGTTTCCTTTACCCGCCAAATCTGGAGCGCCCTTGGCGTCAGAGCCGCCAGTATGGGGACACTTGGGATTAGTGGCCCGGGTTTTGAAATTCCTGAAGGATTGACCACGCCGGATCCGGTCGCCCTGCATCAAAGCCTTGCCAACTTGCGTGGACGTGGTATCGAAAAACTTGCCATGGAGGCATCTTCCCATGGCCTTGACCAGTATCGTCTGGACGGCGTCACCGTGTCGCTCGCCGGGTTCACCAACCTGAGCCGTGATCATCTGGATTATCACGGCTCCATGGATGATTACCTGAAGGCCAAATTGCGCCTGTTCAGCGAGGTTCTTTCCGAGGACGGCGTTGCGGTTCTCAATGCCGATGAGGAAGCCTGCTCATCGTTCAGTAAGGCGGCGCGTGGCCGGGTCATCAGTTACGGTCGGTCGGGCGTTGATATCCGGATCGAAAAGATCGAGGCAACCGCGGCTGGGCAGCATCTGACCCTGAACGTCATGGGAAATTCATACAGCGTCAACTTGGCCCTGGCCGGGGCGTTCCAGGTTGAAAACGCCCTGTGCGCCTTAGGGTTGGTTCTGGCAGAAGGCGCCGATGTTGAACGCGCCACCCGGGCCCTTGATAATCTTGAAGGCGTGCCGGGACGACTGCAACATGTGGCTGACTGCGCAAATGGTGCGGCTGTCTATGTAGATTACGCCCACACCCCTGATGCACTGGCCACGGTGCTTACCGCCATGCGGCCCCATGCAAGCGGTAAGCTGGGCGTGGTGTTCGGTTGCGGTGGTGATCGGGACAAGGGCAAGCGTCCGCAAATGGGTCAGGTCGCCTGCGAACTGGCCGACGACGTCATCGTCACCGATGATAATCCGCGAAGCGAAGAGCCCAGTCTCATTCGCGCTCAGGCGCTTGTCGGCTGCCCCGACGCTGATGATGTTGGTGATCGGGCAAAGGCCATTGATGTGGCGGTTGCTCGCTTGCAAGCCGGTGATGTCTTGATCGTCGCGGGTAAAGGTCATGAAACAGGGCAAACCGTTAAAGGCGAGGTTAGGCCCTTTAATGACGCCGATGAAATTCGCCGCGCCGTCCGGGAGGCTGGAATATGATGGCCGAGCAACGGACATTGTGGACATCCAGCGAGGCCGCGCTGGCGACTTCCGGCGAGGCCATCTCTGAATGGTCGGCCAGCGGCGTCTCCATCGATACCCGCACACTTCAGAAAGGCGACCTGTTTGTTGCCTTACACGGCCCCAACTTCGATGGTCATGAATTTGTCGATGAAGCCCTGGCAAAAGGTGCTGTCGCTGCCTTCGTCGATAAGAACATCAGCGCTGATAAAGTCCTGAAAGTCGCAGATACCATGGCCGGTCTGGAAGACCTTGGCCGGGCCTCGCGGGCCCGCAGTGCCGCCAGCATCATTGCGGTTACCGGCAGTGTCGGCAAAACCGGGTCGAAGGAAGCCCTGAAGCTGGCACTTTCCGAACAAGGGGAAACATACGCCAGCGCCGGCAGTCTGAACAATCACTGGGGTGTTCCCTTAAGTCTGTCGCGAATGTCCGGGCAGGCGGAATTCGGAATTTTTGAAATCGGCATGAATCATCCGGGTGAGATTAATCCGTTGTCCAGGATGGTCCGCCCGAACGTCGCCTTGATCACCACGGTCGAGGCCGTGCACAGTGAATTCTTCGACACGGACGAAGCGATTGCCGATGCCAAGGCTGAAATTTTTGCAGGTCTGATCCACGGCGGCGCTGTCGTCCTCAATCGCGATAACAGGCACTTCCTGCGTCTTCATGCTGCCGCCCGGGCCAAAGGCATAGACCGTATCATTGGTTTTGGAACATGGGATGAAGCCGATTTCAGGCTGCTCGATGCGGTGTCTGATAACGGTGGAACGATCATCCGCGCCAATTTGGGCGGTGCCCTGCTGACCTACCGGCTGGCCATTGCCGGCCACCACTGGGTGGTTAACAGTCTGGGCGTTTTGGCCGCCATCGCTGCCGCAGGCGGCAATGTCAATGACGCGGCGGAAGTCCTTGGCGGTATGGAAGCGCCAGCAGGGCGGGGCCGTTTCCATCTGATCCACACAGGGGCAGGCGAAGTGACCCTGATTGATGAAAGCTACAACGCCAGCCCGGTTTCCATGCAAGCGGCGATCGAGGTGTTGGGGCAAACCGCACCAACAGGCGACGGGCAGCGCATTGCGGTTCTTGGCGACATGCTGGAGTTGGGCTCTGGGGCGGCCCAAATTCACACAAACCTGGCTGAGGTGCTGATCCGTGAAGGCATCGACCTTGTCTTCACGGCGGGCCGCGACATGGCTTATCTGGCCGACGCCCTGCCACCTGCCATGCGCGGTGGCCACGCCAGTAACACAGAGCTTTTGCTGCCGATGGTCATTGAGGCCCTGAGCAGCGGTGATGTCATCGTCGTCAAGGGTTCGGCGGGAAGTAAAACCGGCATTATCGTCGAAGCCCTGCTTGGCTTGGATGCCCATTCAAAACGCACGGTCAACGGGGATTAGGGGGGAATAAAATGCTTTATCATCTGTTATTCCCGCTGGCCGACCAGATCGCGTTGTTTAACGTCTTCCGCTATCTGACCTTCCGTACCGGTGGTGCTATGATAACGGCCCTGCTGGTCAGTTTCGTTGTCGGGCCTTATCTGATCGATGCCCTGCGTTCCAAGCAGAAGGGTGGTCAGCCCATTCGCGAGGATGGTCCGCCCGATCACCTCCTGACCAAGCAGGGAACCCCGACCATGGGTGGATTCCTGATCCTACTTGCCCTCAGTATCGCAACTCTGCTGTGGGCGGATTTGAACAACGGTTATGTGTGGGTCGCCCTGGGCGTCACCATGGCATACGGAGCAATTGGATTTCTTGACGATTATCTGAAGGTTTCAAAACGCGACAGCAAAGGCATATCGGGCCGCCTGAAATTACTACTGCAAGCGGTGGTCGCAGGTGCCGCAACAATGTGGATCACCCAGATGTTGCCAGCTGATCTGGCGACGACTCTGGCGGTGCCGTTCTTTAAAACGGCGCTTATTGATCTTGGCAACGGATTTCTGATCTTCGCCATCGTTGTCATGGTCGGGGCATCCAATGCGGTGAATTTAACCGATGGTCTGGATGGCTTGGCAATTGGCCCGGTGATGATCGCGGCTGCCGTCTTCGCCCTTATCGCCTATCTGATTGGCCACGCGGTGTTTTCGTCATACCTGCAAATTCATCACGTGCCAGGGGCCGGTGAATTGGCGGTGTTCTGTGGGGCGCTCATCGGTGGTGGACTTGGCTTCCTGTGGTTCAACGCGCCGCCGGCAAAGGTTTTCATGGGCGATACGGGATCACTCGCCATGGGTGGGGCGCTGGGGGTGATCAGCGTGATCACCAAACACGAACTGGTTCTGGCCATCGTTGGCGGACTGTTTGTTCTGGAAACGGTTTCGGTGATCGTTCAGGTCGCCTCGTACAAGCTGACCGGTAAACGCGTCTTCGCCATGGCCCCGTTGCACCATCACTTCGAGAAGAAGGGTTGGGCGGAAGCAACCATTGTCATTCGTTTTTGGATCATCGCCATCATTCTGGCGCTGATCGGTCTTTCAACACTGAAACTCAGGTAAGGGGGATTTTGAAATGATCAAACTTCCCTCTTATAAGGGACAATCGGTTGCCGTCTTTGGCCTTGGCCGTTCGGGCAATTCCAGCGCACGCGCCCTGATGGAAAGTGGCGCGGAGGTTGTTGCCTGGGACGACAATGAAATTTCTCGCCATCAGGCCACTGCCGCCGGTATCCCTGTTGCCGACCTCGCGACCAGCGACTGGAGCGGGTTCAGCGCCCTGATCCTTTCGCCGGGTATTCCCCTTGACCATCCCGAACCGCACCCGGTTGTTCGACTGGCCCGCGATAACGGGGTTGAAATTATCGGTGACATTGAACTTTTGGCCCGTTGTCAAAGCCGGGCCAGGAACATCGGCATTACCGGCACAAACGGCAAATCGACAACAACGGCGTTGATTGGCCATATCCTTTCCCGGGCTGCTGAAAGCCAGGTTCAGGTGGGGGGCAATCTGGGTGTGCCGGTGCTCGATCTGGAGCCTATAGGCGAGGACGGTTGCTATGTGCTGGAGATGTCTTCCTACCAGCTGGATCTCACCCATTCACTTGAATACGACGTCGCCGTGCTACTTAACCTGAGCCCGGATCATCTGGATCGCCATGGCGACATGGCCGGATACATCGCCGCCAAGCAACGAATTTTTGATCGTTATGAAAGCGCTGTTATCGGTGTCGACGACGAACATTGCCGCGCCGTTTTAGAAAAACTGAAAGCCGGTGGCAAAGCCAGGCTTATCGCTGTTTCCGGATGCAAAACTGTCCCCGGCGGTATTTATGTAAAGGACGGCATCCTTTATGACGACAGCGAAACAGGCCCGGCCGAGGCGATCATCTCGATGGACAAGTTGCCAAGATTGCCGGGAGTCCATAACGCCCAGAACGCGGCGGCTGCCTATGCCACAGCCAGGCTGATGGGGTTGCAACGTCAATCCATCATTTCAGGTATGGGCTCGTTTCCGGGACTGGCCCATCGTCAGGAATTGCTCGCCGTTATTGATGGCGTCACTTATGTCAATGACAGCAAGGCGACCAATGGCGAGGCGGCGGCGCGCGCACTTGCCTGTTACGGCGACATTTTCTGGATTGCCGGGGGGCGGATCAAACAAGGCGGCATCGAAGCCACCAAGCCCTATCTGGACCGGGTTCGTCACGCTTATCTTATTGGCGAGGCGGCAAATGATTTTGCGGGCACCCTTGAAACCCGGGTGCCGGTTACGGTTTCCGGCGAACTGTCAAATGCACTGGGTGAAGCGCGGCAAAATGCGCTTGTCGAAACGGGCGTCGGTGCTGTTGTTCTGTTATCGCCTGCCTGCGCCTCGTTCGATCAGTTTGAAAATTTTGAATCCCGCGGCGAAGCCTTCCGCGATCTTGTCCATGCCCTTCCAGGTGAACGCAGGGAGGTTGGCACATGAGCACCTTGGCGCGCACCGATAAAAGTCTGTTTGGCCGCTGGTGGTGGACCATTGACCGCTGGATGCTGGCGGCGATTATTGCCATCGCCGCCATTGGTGCCCTGTTGACGCTTGCCGCTTCACCCGCCGTGGCCGAACGGATCGGTTTCGACACCTATCATTTTGTTCGTCGTCAGTTCATCTTCCTGCCGGTGTCGATGGTGATCATGGTTATGGTTTCGCTGATGACGCCAAGGGGTATCAGGCGCCTGGCCGTCGGCTGTGCGATTATTGCCCTTCTCGGCATGATTGCGACGTTACTTGTTGGCACTGAAATTAAGGGCGCAACCCGCTGGATTCATATCGCCGGGTTCTCCGTGCAGCCGTCAGAATTTCTTAAACCGGCTTTTGCCGTTATCGCCGCCTGGCTTTTCGCCGAAAGCAATCTGAATGCGAACCTGCCGGGAAACAAGCTTGCAACCGGGCTGTTTATCGTCATCGCCATGCTTTTACTGATGCAGCCCGATGTTGGTATGACCGCCGTCGTCGCCGCTATTTGGGGTGTCGAATTCTTTCTTGCCGGGTTGCCGCTGGTGTTGGTGGTGATGATGGCAGTGTTATTCATGGGCGGCATCGTCGGGGCCTATTTCACGTTCTCTCATGTTCAGGGGCGTATCGACCGCTTTCTTGATCCCGCCGCCGGTGAGGGTTATCAGGTGATGCGAGCGCTTGAAGCATTCCGCAATGGCGGCTTGTTTGGTCGCGGCCCCGGCGAGGGACGGGTCAAGGAAGTCCTGCCCGATGCTCACGCGGATTTCATTTTCGCCGTTGCCGGTGAAGAATTCGGCCTGATTGCCTGCCTGGTCCTGCTGGCCCTGTTCGCCTTTGTCGTGCTGCGCGGGTTTTCGCGGGTTCTGCGGGAAGACAATTTGTTTTGCCTGCTGGCGGTGGCCGGTCTTCTGGTCCAGTTCGGCTTGCAGGTGATCATTAATATTGCCTCCAACCTGAACATGATCCCGCCCAAGGGAATGACCCTGCCATTCGTTTCTTACGGCGGTTCATCGACACTGGCGCTGGCTATCGGCATGGGCATGATGTTGGCGTTGACCCGTGAGAGACCGGGGATGGGGGCTTCGCGCGAGGCCCGCACGTTTGGCAGACTGGCTGCTGCCGGTGGAGGTGGGCGATGATGTCTCCTTCAGAAAAACTGGTCGTCCTGGCCGCAGGTGGTACCGGCGGTCATGTCTTCCCGGCCGAAGCCCTGGCCACTGAAATGACCGGACGCGGCTTTAAATTAAGCCTGATTACCGACCGTCGTGGCGATGCATACGGTGGCGCGTTGGGTAGCATTGAAACGCACCGGGTTCGGGCCGGCGGCATTGCCGGCAAGAGCATTAGCGCGCTTCTGCGCAGTGGTCCGGAACTTGCCTTCGGCACCTTGCAGGCACGGTTCCTGTTGAAAAAAATGCGACCTCGGGCGGTTGTCGGCTTTGGTGGCTATGCGTCTGTTCCAACCATGCTTGCGGCAACCTTCGGTGGTTGCAAAACGGTTATTCATGAACAAAACGCGGTTCTTGGCCGCGCTAATAGGCTGCTTGCCAGCAGGGTCAAACGGATCGCCACGTCCTTCGAGGGCACCCGTTCTGTTCCCGACAGCGCGATGGCCAAGGTTATTCAGACGGGAATGCCTGTCAGACAGACGCTGACAGCGGTGCGCGGAACTGCTTATCCGGAATTAAACGACAGCAGCGAAATTAACATTTTGGTTCTTGGTGGCTCCCAGGGCGCAAATATTCTTAGTGAAGTTATTCCCGAAGCCATTGGCCGTCTTGATGCCGATTTGCGGGCTCGCCTGAGTATCACCCAGCAATGTCGCCCCGAAGACCTGGAAGCCGCCCGCGCCAACTACCGGCAACTGTCCATCAAGGCTGAACTGGAAAGTTTCTTTGATGATATTCCCGAACGTCTGGCCGCAACGCATTTGCTGATCAGCCGGGCTGGCGCATCAAGCGTGGCAGAGGCAATGACAGTGGGCAGGCCGGCTATTCTGGTTCCCTATCCGCACGCTGTTGATGATCACCAGACCTTTAATGCCCACGCCCTGGATGATGCGGGCGGGGGTTGGTTAATGGCGCAGGAAACATTCACACCTGAAGCGCTGGCTGAACGACTTTCTTCACTGCTTCATACACCGAGGGTGCTGACCAGGGCCGCGGCGTGTGCGCGCACCGCCGGGCGTCCCGACGCGGTTGTCAGATTGGCCGACACAATTTGCGAATTGATCGAGACTAATGGTCAAAGCAACGATGGCAGGAGGGCCGCATGAGAGCACTCTCCCTTTCCATTGGCACCATTCATTTTGTCGGCATCGGTGGCATCGGCATGAGCGGTATTGCCGAAGTGCTGCATAATCTTGGTTATTCGGTGCAGGGTAGCGACATGTCCGACAACGCCAATGTCAAACGGCTCATGGACATGGGGGTTCCTGTCAAGATCGGCCATAACGAGGGCAACGTGGGGCAGGCCCAGGTTGTCGTCATTTCCTCTGCCGTCAAGGACGATAACCCGGAAGTGATGATCGCCAGGAATAAACTGATCCCGGTTGTCCGCCGTGCTGAAATGCTTGGCGAACTGATGCGCCTGAAATGGTCGATTGCGGTTGGTGGCACCCATGGCAAGACGACAACCACGTCGTTGATCGCGGCCATGCTGGAAGCCGCTGATATGGACCCGACGGTGATTAACGGCGGCATCATTAACGCCTGGGGCTCGAACGCCAAATTGGGCGGTGGCGACTGGATGGTCGCCGAAGCCGATGAATCTGACGGCACCTTCCTTAAACTTCCCGCGACCATCGCTGTGGTCACCAATATCGATCCCGAACACCTGGATCATTACGGTGATTTTGATGCCTTGCGCGATGCCTTCGACGCCTTCGTCCAGAACATTCCGTTTTATGGTTTCGCCGCCCTGTGCATCGATCATGTTGAAGTTCAGGCGATGATCCCCAGGGTCTCGGACCGCAAGGTGGTGACCTATGGCTTTAGTCCGCAGGCCGATGTTCGGGCAATTAATGTCAAGCGCCGTAAAGAAGGCGTGACCATGGATGTGGTGATTAATGACCGCAAGGCGGCAATGGCCAAAACCATTGAGGCAATTGAGCTGCCGATGTTTGGCGATCACAACATCCAGAATGCTCTGGCGGCTATTGCCATTGCCAGCGAGATGGGTATCGAAGAGGCGGTTTTGCAAAAAGCCCTGGCCAATTTTGAAGGTGTTAAACGGCGCTTCACCCGGACCGGGGAAATTGACGGCATCACCGTGATTGATGATTACGGACATCATCCGGTTGAAATTACGGCGGTTCTGGCGGCGGCGCGTGAAGCCACGGAAGGACAGGTCATCGCCATCGTCCAGCCACACCGGTATAGCCGCCTGCGCGATTTGTTTGAAGATTTTTGTACCTGTTTTAACGACGCAGACGCCGTTTTGGTAACGGATGTCTATGCGGCTGGCGAGCAACCGATTGAAGGGGTCGACCGTGACGCCCTGGTCAAGGGATTGCGCGAACGTGGCCATCGTACGGTGATGCCACTGCTTGATCCGGAAGGGCTTGCTGGAATCATCAATGATTTGGCCCAGCCGGGCGATTTGGTTGTCTGCCTTGGGGCCGGAAATATTACCCAGTGGGCCAATGCGCTGCCTGAAAATCTGCGGATGCTCCGTTACGGCGAGAAGGAGGCGGGGGAATGATGGCGGCTGAAATCACTAAACCCGGCCTGATCGAGCGGCTGCCAACAGTGCGCGGACGCTACAACGCTGATGTGCCATTGGACAAGATTACCTGGTTCAGGGTCGGCGGTCCGGCGGAAGTCATGTTCCGCCCAACCGATGTTGAAGACCTGATGCTGTTTCTTTCCATCGTACCGCCGGATATCGACATCACGGTTATTGGAGTCGGTTCCAATCTGCTGGTCCGTGATGGTGGTGTGCCCGGTGTGGTCATTCGTCTGGGCCGGGAATTCGCCGGGGTCAAGGCGGTCGGCGATACCCTTGAAGTCGGGGCCGGGGCGCTGGATGGCAATGTCGCGCTGGCGGCGCGGGACGCCGGTATTGCCGGCATGGAATTTCTTAGCGGCATACCCGGCACCATCGGTGGCGGTCTGCGCATGAACGGCGGTGCTTACGGTTCGGAATTCAAGGATATTCTGGTTAGCGCCCGCGCCATCGATAACCACGGGGCTCTTCACCAACTAAGCCCCGAAGACATGGGTTTCACCTATCGCTCAACCAGTGTTTCCGAAGACTGGTTGTTTATTGACGCGGCCTTTAAGGGGCGCCCGGAGCCGGTTGCCGACATCACCCGCCGGATGGCTGAAATCAAAGCCTCGCGTGAGCAAAACCAGCCGGTGCGTTCGCAAACCGGTGGCTCGACATTCGCCAATCCGCCGGGGGCAAAAGCCTGGGAACTGATTGATCAGGCAGGCTGTCGGGGGCTGACACGCGGTGGAGCCATGGTATCGGAGAAGCATTGTAATTTCCTGATCAATACGGGTGAGGCCACGGCTGCCGATCTGGAAGGCCTTGGCGAGGAAGTGCGCAGGCGTGTGTTCGAGCAAAGTGGGCTCACCCTGGAATGGGAAATCCGGCGTATCGGTGTGTTTGAGGAGCACGGAGCATGAGTAAAAACGTCGCCATCCTGATGGGCGGTTGGTCGGCCGAGCGGGAAGTCTCGCTGGTCACCGGGGCCGCCGTCTCCAACAGTCTCAAGAAGGCCGGTTTCCAGGTCACATCTATCGATGTGCAACGTGATATGGGTTCCTTGCTGACGCGCCTGTACCCGAAACCGGACGCCGTTTTTAACGCCTTGCATGGACGCTTTGGCGAAGATGGCTGCGTGCAGGGCCTGCTCGACATTTTAAACATTCCCTACACCCATTCGGGTTTGTTGGCGTCGTCCCTGGCGATGGACAAACCGATGTCAAAAATGCTTTTCGCCAACGTCGGTATCAAGGTTGCCGAACATCAAATCGTCAGCCGTGCGGATGTTCTCTCCGGCGACGTGATGGCCAGACCCTATGTCATCAAACCGACCAATGAAGGGTCAAGCGTCGGCGTTCATATTATCCAGGAAGGCGAAAACGAACTGCCCTTTGAACACGACAGCTGGCCTTACGGTGAAGAAGTGATGGTCGAGGCTTTCATTGGCGGACAGGAACTGTCGGTCACTGTGATGGGCGTGCGGTCACTGGCGGTTACCGAAATCACCACCAACCACGGTTTTTACGATTACTCGGCGAAATACGAGGACGGCGGCTCGTTGCACGTGCTGCCGGCAAACGTTGACAAGAAAATCTATGACGAGGCCATGGAGCTGGCGCTGCTGGCCCACCAAACGCTCGGATGTCGGGGCGTTTCAAGGGCTGATTTCCGTTTCGACGGTGACAGTCTGTACATGCTTGAAATCAACACCCAACCCGGCATGACGCCGACGTCGCTGGCCCCTGAACAGGCGGCTCATGTCGGTATCTCGTTTGAAGAACTGGTCACCTGGATGGTTGAAAATGCGGAGTGCGACCCATGAGTATATTGAACTGGTTTACAGGAAACGAAGACTCATCACCCAAGCGTGGACAGCCGCGCCGCCGGGTCGTGCCGGTTTGGCGCAGGCGCGGCGCCCTGATCGCCCTGGTTGCGATTTTGCTGGCTACGGCGGCGGGTGGCGGCATGTGGACGTGGAACAACGGGGTTATTGGCCGGGCTGCTGATCAGGCCAAATGGAACCTGATCGCTTTGTCCGGAAAACTCGGCTTCACGGTCGAAGATGTTCTTGTTGTTGGCCGTTCCCAGACAACCCGCGAGGAATTGATGAAGGCCGTCAGGCTGGCCCGCGGCGCACCCATTCTGGCTTACGACCTTGAGGAAGCACGCCGTCGTATCGAGGTCTTGCCCTGGATCGGCAGCGCCTCTGTCGAACGGATGCTGCCTGACACGATTTTGCTGAGTGTTGTTGAACGCCAGCCATTGGCGTTGTGGCAAAGTCAGGGTCGCTTCAGTCTTATCGATCACATGGGAAAAGTTATTTTAAATCAAAGCATTGAACGTTTCTCCGATCTGCTGGTCGTGGTCGGCGAAGACGCGCCAAAGAACGCTGCCGCCCTGCTCGATGTTCTGCAAACCCAGCCGCAGTTGATGGATTTGGCAAAATCCGCCGTCAGGGTCGGGGAAAGGCGCTGGAATGTACGCTTACGTGGCGACATTGATGTCCGCCTGCCAGCCGAACATGCTGCCGCCGCCTGGTCGCGGTTGGCCGAGTATGAAAGTCGTCACGGAATCCTAAGTCGCGACGTCAAGGTGCTCGACCTGAGACTTCCTGACAGGCTGATCGTCAGAAAAACCCCGAATGGCCCGGAAATAAAAATCCCGCCGGAAAGGGAGACCTGAGCAATGTCTGACAAAGAGTCGAAACAGATTATGGGTGGTGTTGACCAGAACAAGGTTCGTTCGGGCCTTGTCGCTGCCCTTGATCTGGGAACGACAAAAGCCTGTTGCCTTATCGCCAAACCAGCCGGTGAAGGTGGGTTTGAAGTCGTCGGTATTGGCCATCAGGTTTCCCACGGTTTGCGTTCGGGGGCCATTATCGACATGGAACGTACCGAAGCGACGATCCGCTCAACTGTCGAGGCAGCTGAACAAATGACGGGCGAGAACATTCGCCATGTCATCGTCAATGTTTCGTGTGGCGCTCCCCAGTCCAGGCTGATCGCGTACGAAGTTTCCATTGCCGGCCATGAAATCGGCGATAACGACCTCAGGCGTCTGTTGGATCCCGCAGGCTTACCAGAAGCAGAGAAGAATGAGCGTGAACTGATCCACTTAATTCCGGTTGGATACAGCGTCGATGGCAACAAAGGTGTGCGTGACCCGCGCGGTCTTCACGGTGAGCGTCTTGGTGTCAATATGCACATTATTAGCGCCGCAACCGGGCCGCTTCGCAATCTTGAGCAAGCCGTTGCACGTTGTCATCTGGACATCTGCGGCAAGGTGGTAACGCCTTATGCATCGGCGCTTTCCTGCATTGCCGAAGATGAAACCAATCTGGGCGTTACCTGTATTGACATGGGCGGTGGATCAACCTCGATATCGGTGTTCTTCGACGGCGAACTGGTTCACATCGACTCCATTCCCGTTGGCGGACTTCATGTCACCAACGATATCGCGCGCGGGCTTTCGACACCTCTGGTCCACGCCGAACGCATGAAAACCCTTTACGGCAGCGCTATTCCAACACCTTCGGACGATCATGAAATCATCAAGGTTCCGCTGATCGGTGAAGAGGAAAGTGGTGAGACCAATCAGGTTCCGCGTTCGGTCCTGATCGGCATCATTCGCCCGCGTATTGAAGAAACCTTTGAGATGATCCGTGGTCGCCTGGTTGATGCCGGTTTTGACAAGGTCGCAGGACGCCGCATCGTCCTTACCGGCGGCGCATCGCAACTTCCCGGTGTTCGCGAGATGGCCGCATCGATTCTCGATAAACAGGTTCGTCATGGCAGACCAAGGCCCATTCAGGGACTCGCTGAATCCGTTTCCGGGCCAGCGTTCGCAACATCTGCGGGGCTGTTGCACTTCGCATTTAACAACCCGGCCGAAGAAGCAAAAAGCGCTTATCGGCCAGTCAATGAGCCGAGCGGCCGATTTGCTCGTCTCGGCCAATGGTTAAGGGAGAATTTTTAATGACTTTAAAAAATCAAAAAACGGCCAATTACAGGACTTTCATAAATCACTCATTTGCTTTTAACCAAAATCGGAGGATGACATGAGCATCAATCTGACAATACCGAACAGTGATACACCGCAACTAAAACCACGCATTACCGTCTTTGGCGTTGGCGGCGCAGGCGGAAATGCGGTCAACAACATGATCGAAAAACAACTCGAAGGTGTCGATTTTGTCGTCGCCAACACCGATGCCCAGGCCTTGTCGCAGTCAAAGGCCGATGGTTGCATCCAACTGGGGGCAACCATCACCCAAGGACTGGGTGCAGGTTCCAAACCGGAAGTCGGGCGTGCAGCAGCTGAAGAATCCCTTGCCGAGCTCGAAGAGCAAATCAAGGATTCCCATATGGTGTTCATCGCCGCTGGCATGGGCGGGGGAACCGGAACCGGTGCCGCCCCGGTTGTTGCCAGGGCCGCCAAGGAACGTGGCATTCTGACCGTTGGTGTCGTTACCAAACCCTTCCAGTTCGAGGGTATGCACCGCTATAAACTGGCTGAAGCCGGTATTGAGGACCTTGAGCAGTTCGTTGATACCCTGATCGTTATTCCCAACCAGAACCTGTTCAGGGTCGCAAACGAGCAAACCACCTTCGCCGACGCTTTCAATATGGCCGACGAAGTTCTGTATTCGGGTGTCCGCGGGGTCACCGACCTGATGGTCATGCCGGGCCTGATCAATCTCGATTTTGCCGATATTCGGTCAGTAATGAGCGAAATGGGCAAGGCGATGATGGGAACAGGCGAGGCCGAAGGCGAACGCCGGGCTCTCGACGCTGCGGAAGCGGCGATTGCTAATCCGTTGCTTGATGATTGCTCAATGGCTGGCGCCAAGGGTGTTTTGATCAACATCACCGGTGGCCAGGATATGACCCTGTTTGAAGCCGATGAGGCGGCAAACCGGATCAGATCGGAAGTCGACACCGATGCCTACATCATCTTTGGTTCGACCTTCGATGACAGCCTTGAAGGTTATATCAGGGTTTCTGTTGTCGCCACCGGCATGGATCGCGAAGCCATGGCGGCGCCGGCCCAAACCTTCCTGTCAGTTTCTTCACCCGTCGCCCGTCCAAGCGTCGAAGAAAGCGCCCCGGTCGCTGAAGAGACACCGGCGACACCGGCGGTGGCTGAAGTCGCGACCACGGAAACGGTGGAAGATCAGTCAATTGTCGACCTTGCAGGCATGGCTACCGCATCAACGCAAAACGCGGCCCTGGAGGAATTCATCGATCTTGATATTCCCACCGCTGAATCGACACGGGCGGCCCTCGATATTGCCGAAGCCGAAGAAGAGATCAGTGAGGAAGAAGAGATCAGTGAGAGCGTCGAGGAGCCGGTTGCTGAACCCGAAGCAGAAGTTGCCGAGGAACAGGTGATTGATCAAGGTGAACCAGCCCCTGCAACCCCGGGACAAAATGAAGAAGACGTCTTCATTCCCGATTCACCCATGAGCGCAACCGGTGAGGAAGCTGTTACACCAGCCGATCCCTTCGCCGCTGCGGCCATGGCAAACGGCGCCCAAAGCCAGGAAGAAAAACCGGCTGCCAGCGCCGCAAAAGCGAAAGGCATGGGCCTGTTCGCACGGGTTACCGGGCTGGCTGGCGGAAAAGCCGAGACCAGTGAGACGGTGGAACCTGTGATGTTCAAGCCAAAAGCACCGATGCCGACCCCGGCGCCGGTACTGGCCGCGAGCCCGGAACCGGTTCCTGAGCCCGCCCCGGAGCCAGCTGAAGAGCAGGTAAGTCTGGGTGGTCTCGATCAGTCCGACCGCCTGGAATCTTCTCAGCCCGAGGAGGATTTGCTTGATATTCCGGCATTCCTGCGTCGTCAGGCTAACTGATGGTTATGTTACTGAAACTAACGTAACATTTGGTAACAAAGAGTGATTTGAATGCTTCAAGGGAGGTTGTTAAAAACACCCTTGAAGCATTCTTTTTATTGGCTGAGAACATCAATCAAACACCAAATGCTCCTTGACTGAATATTAACCGGTTTCGGGCAAAGTTTCTTAAAGCAGATTCGGGTGTACAAAACGAAGAACCGAGTATGATTAAGCAGAAGACCTTCAAGAGTTCCATCAGTTGCACCGGCGTCGCCCTTCATTCTGGCGACAAGGTTTCCATGACCCTTATGCCAGGCGAGCCGGGTAGCGGCATCGTTTTCAAACGCACGGATATTCCCGGTGCTGGCGCCAGCATTCCGGCGACCTGGGACAATGTTGTTGAGACGACCATGTGTACGACCCTGGGTAACAAAGACGGCGTCACCATTGCCACTGTTGAACACCTGATGGCGGCATTAGGCGGATCGGGTATCGATAATGCGGTGATCGAGGTTAATGGCCCGGAAGTTCCGGTCATGGATGGCAGCGCCGCTCCGTTTGTTTTTCTTGTTGAATGTGCCGGTACCGTTGAGCAGGACGCACCGCGTCGCTTTATCCGTGTTCTCAAGGCCATAACAGTCGAAGACGGCTCATCGGTCGCCAGTCTTGTCCCGGCAGAGAGCTTCAGCATCGATTTCGATATTGATTTTGAAAGCGCCGCCATTTCCCGCCAGTCGATTTCAATCGGCATGGCTGGTGAAGCCTTTAAAAATGAAGTCTCACGTGCCCGTACTTTCGGCTTCCTGCACGAAGTTGAAGCCCTGCGCGCCGCAGGACTGGCCAAGGGTGGTTCGCTTGATAACGCCGTTGTCGTCAGTGGTGACAAGGTCATTAACGAAGACGGCCTGCGTTACACGGATGAATTCGTCCGTCACAAGGTTCTTGATGCCGTTGGCGACCTTTATCTTGCCGGTGGTGGACTGCTGGGCCATTTTCATGGTGTGTGCACAGGTCACGCTTCCAATAACAAACTGCTTCAGGCGCTGTTTGCCGATGATGAAGCCTGGTGCTACGAAAACATGCCCGCAGCCAGCCGTACTGCCAAAAAATCGCGCCGTGTTTGGTCCGGCGATGTTTCAGCACCGGCAATTGCGGCGACGGCCTGAGCCTGATTATTTAATCCCCGACTGATAACGGGAAAAGGGCGGGAATTCCCCGTCTTTTTTTATGTCCGATTTTTATCCTTTTCCCATGCGACTTGGGCCTGCCGTGATATAGTTCGCCGGTCACCAGTTTAAGGGTAAGGATAACAATGAACCGTCATGTCAAAACACGCCACTTTGGCCTCCTGTTTGTCTTTGCAGGGCTGTTCCTTGTTGCCGCCTGTACCGCCGATGAAGGGCTGCCGGAATATGTTGAACGCCCGGTCGATGAAATTTACAACGACGCCCTGAGTGTCCTTCAGGAAGGTGACTACAAGGATGCCGCCATTATGTTCGACGAGGTCGAACGCCAGCATCCCTATTCAACCTGGGCGACCAAGGCGCAGCTTATGTCTGCCTACAGTTACTATCAGGATGATTCTTACGATAGCGCCGTTGTCGCACTTGACCGCTTCATCCAGTTGCATCCTTCAAGCCCCGATGTGCCTTACGCCTATTATCTAAAGGCGCTTTGTTATTACGAGCAGATTTCCGACATTACCCGCGATCAGAAAATGACCGAACTGGCGATGTTGACTCTTGATGAGCTGGTCAAACGTTTCCCGTCATCGAAATACGCCAAGGATGCCAAGCTGAAGCTTGATCTGACCCGCGATCACCTGGCCGGGAAAGAGATGGAAATCGGCCGCTATTATCTGAAACAAGGACAATACCTGGCTTCATTAAATCGTTTTAAAATCGTCATCGACAATTATCAAAGCACCACCCATGTGCCGGAAGCCCTGCACCGGTTGGCCGAATCTTATGTGGCCCTCGGCGTCACGCTGGAGGCGCAAAAGGTCGCCGCCGTGCTGGGTCATAATTTTCCGGGCAGCGAGTGGTATGCGGACGCCTACGGTTTGGTCGAAGGCAAGATCGTCAAACCTAAGGAAGACGATCCCTGGTACAGGCTGTGGTAATTCAGATCAATGCTGCAATCCCTTTCCATCGCCGATGTTGTCCTGATTGAACGTCTAGAATTGTCTTTCGAGGCGGGGCTTGGCGTTTTAACCGGCGAGACCGGCGCGGGTAAATCGATTCTTCTTGATGCCCTGGGGCTGGCCCTGGGTATGCGCGCTGAAACCCGGCTGGTTCGCCACGGGGCAAAGCAGGCAGCGGTCAGCGCCACCTTCGATTTAAGCGGTGACAATAACCTTGACGCCCTGCTCGACGAACACGGTCTGGCGGCGGATGAGGACTTGCTGATCCTGCGCCGGGTATTGGGCGCGGATGGTCGCTCCCGGGCCTTCGTCAATGATCAGCCGGTCAGCGTTGGCCTTCTTAAACTGCTGGGGGAGACGCTGGTTGAAGTTCATGGACAATTTGAAAGCCAGCGCCTGCTCAGTCCCGCCAACCATCGTGGCTTGCTTGATTCATATGGTGGTCTGAAAGGGGCAATTGGCGATGTTGCCAACCTGTGGCAACAGTGGCGCGTTTCGATAAAGGCCTACGCAGAAGCGGAAAATGAAATGGCGGCGGCCCGCCGTGACCAGGACTTTCTTGTTCATGCCACCCAGGAATTGGGCGATTTGGACCCCAAGGCAGGGGAAGATCAGGCGTTGGCCGCAAAACGCACCATGATGATGCACGGCGAACATTTGATCGACGCTATGAACAAGGCTTTGGGTGACTTGGGCCGTTCTGACGGGCCGGAAGAAATTTTACGTACGGCGGCTCACAAACTGGAGCAGGTCGCCGATAAAGCCGATGGACGCCTGGATGAAGCCATTGCCGCACTGGACCGGGCCGCTATCGAGGCCGCGGAAGGTCAGGCGCTTCTGGAAAAAGCCAGTGGCGAAATCGATCTCGATCCGCAAAAGCTCGAGGCTGTCGAAGAGCGCCTGTTCGCCCTGCGCGCCCAGGCCCGCAAACACAATGTCGATGTTGATGATCTGGCGGATTTGCTGGCCCGTATGCGGGGTCAACTTGCCGATGTGGAAGACGGCGGGGCGCGTTTGGTTCAGTTACAGAAAGCCGAACAGGAAGCCCGCGCCGCCTTTGAGACGTCCGCCCGGTCCTTGTCACAGTCGCGGGCTAAGGCGGCGCTCGCAATGGACAAGGCGGTCGGTCATGAACTGGCCCCCCTGAAAATGGAAAAAGCCACCTTCGTGACTGGCATCGAACATCAGGAAGAGGCCGCATGGGGTGAGCATGGTTGGGACAAGGTCACCTTCGAGGTGTCGACCAATCCCGGCGCCCCGGCAGGGCCCTTGAACCGTATTGCTTCGGGCGGGGAGTTATCGCGCTTTATGCTGGCGCTTAAGGCGGTGCTGGCGTCTTCTGATAAAATTCCGACAATCATCTTCGACGAAGTCGACGCCGGTATTGGCGGGGCGGTCGCCGCCGCCGTTGGCGCGCGCCTGGCCACATTGTCCGAAGGGGCCCAGGTTCTGGTCGTTACTCATTCCCCGCAAGTCGCCTCGCGCGGGGCCTATCACTGGCGGGTTTCAAAGTCCGGTGACGAAGGCCAGGTGCGCACCGCCATTGAACCCCTGGAAAGCGATGCCCGAAAAGAAGAACTGGCCCGCATGTTGGCCGGCGCCGAGGTTACAGAGGAAGCCCGCGCCGCCGCTGACAGCTTGCTTCAAGGTGTTGGCCGGTGAGCAGGGGGCGAGCGCCCGAAGACCTGATGCCGCTTGAGGTCATCACCGAACTGGAGGCCCTGGCCAGGGAAATCGCCCGCCATGATCTCGCTTACCATCAAAAAGACGCCCCGGAAATTTCTGACGCCGACTACGACGCCTTAAAGAAGCGCAACAGCGATATTGAGGTGTTGTTCCCGGATCATATCCGCGATGACAGTCCCTCAAAGCGGGTTGGTGCTGCCGTTGCCACAGGTTTTTCAAAAGTCACCCATGCCCTGCCCATGTTGTCGCTAGGCAATGTCTTTAGCGAAGACGATTACCGGGAATTCATCGACGGGATACGGCGTTTCCTCAAAGAGCTACATGATGATCCGGATGCCCCCCTGGAAATGGTCGCCGAACCGAAAATTGATGGCCTGTCCATCTCGCTGCGTTACGAGAACGGGATTTTCGTTCAGGGCGCGACTCGCGGCGACGGGGCAACGGGTGAGGATGTCACCACCAATGTCCGCACCATGAAAGATTTTCCTGAAACATTACCTGGCGATGTGCCGGGCGTGCTGGAAGTGCGCGGCGAGGTCTATATGTCTGGCAGCGACTTCCTGGCCCTTAACGCGGCACAGGAAAAGGTCGGGGAGAAGGTCTTCGCCAATCCGCGCAACGCCGCCGCCGGTAGCCTGCGCCAACTTGATAGTTCAATTACCGCCAGGCGGCCCTTGTCGTTTTTCGCCTACGCGTTGGGTGAGGTTTCCGCCCCCATTGCCGACACACACTGGGGCATTCTTGAAAAACTCAAAAGTTGGAGCTTTCCGACAAACAGTCAGACAACCCTTTGCGCCGATATTTCGGACGTGCTGGCTTTCTATAATCGCCTGAACGGCGAGCGCGCGGCTTTGGGTTATGACATCGACGGCATCGTCTACAAGGTCAACCGCCTTGATTATCAGGAACGCCTCGGCTTCGTCTCCCGTGCCCCGCGCTGGGCTATCGCCCACAAGTTTCCGGCGGAAAAGGCGACGACGGTCATTAATGCTATCGATATTCAGGTTGGCCGTACCGGCGCCTTAACGCCTGTTGCGCGGTTGGCCCCGGTTACTGTCGGTGGTGTGGTTGTTTCCAATGCTACCCTTCATAACGAGGACGAGATCATCCGTAAGGACGTCCGCATTGGCGATACCGTCGTCATCCAGCGTGCTGGGGATGTCATACCGCAAGTCGTTGAAGTGGTGGCTGAAAAACGTCCAGCGACGAGTGAGCCCTACGTTTTCCCCGATACCTGCCCGGAATGCGGCAGTCACGCGATCCGCGAGGAGGGCGAAGTTGCCCGGCGCTGTACCGGCGGGCTGGTCTGCCCGGCCCAGGCAGTCGAACGCCTGAAGCATTTCGTCTCGCGCAATGCCTTCGATATCGAAGGCATGGGCGGCAAACATGTGGAGGCTTTTATCGCGGGTGGCCTGATCACCTCACCGGCGGATATCTTCCGTCTCGCTGCCCAAGCGGACATGCTATCAAAAAAGGAAGGATGGGGCGGCAAATCAGTGGAAAACCTGATCGCCTCTATTGAGGAGCGGCGCTCCATCACGTTGGACCGGTTTATTTACGCCCTGGGGATTCCCCAGGTCGGGCAGGCGACGGCCAGACTGCTGGCCAAGCAATACGGCTCGCTGGATTCCTGGCGAAGCGCCATGAGGGATGCCAAAATCCACGGCTCGGAAGCCTTCGGGGATTTAACCAACATTGACGGTATCGGCCCATCGGTAGCCGAAGACCTGATAGAATTCTTCGATGAAGAACACAACCGGCATGTGGTCGCCGATCTTGAAGCTGAGCTGACCATTGAAGATTTCATCGCCCCCGACATCGACTCCTCGGCCATCGCCGGAAAGACCATGGTCTTCACCGGTTCTCTCGAAACAATGAGTCGCGGTGAGGCCAAGGCGAAGGCGGAAAGCCTGGGGGCCAAGGTTGCCGGGTCCGTATCGAAAAAGACCGACTACGTGGTCGTTGGCGCAGACGCGGGGTCAAAGGCGCGCCGGGCCCAGGAACTGGGCGTCACCTGCTTAAGCGAGCAGGAATGGCTGGATCTGGTGGGGGCTTAATGCAGCTTCGACGGAAGCTCGTCGATGGCGGCGTCTATCAGGGCGTTGCCTTTTTTGCCGGAAACTTTATCGCTAAGGATACGGCGGCTGGCTTCCAGAGCGACGTCGATGGCGGCGGCGCGAATTTCGTCATGGGCTGAAACCTCTGCCTGGGCGATCCGGTCCGTGGCCTGTCGCTGGCGGCGGGCGACCAGTTCTTCCAGGTCTTTGGCGGCCTTATCGACAAGGTACTCAGATTCTTTTCTGGCCCGTTCGGCAATTTCCGTGGCCTCACCGGCGGCATCGCGTTGCTTGCGCTCGTAGGATGCCAACAGTTCCTGTGCTTCTTCGCGAAGACGGGTGGCCTCTTCAATTTCAGTGCGGATCGCCTCGGATCGCACATCAAGGGCTGCGGAAATTTTCTGATAAACGGTTTTACCAACAAGCGCGATGGTGATGATGAAGGCGACCATCACCAAAAAATGGGTGTCTTCATACCAGGCCCCGTGGGCGGCTGCAGCACCGGCTTCGGCTGCATAGGCGATGCTGATCATTGGCGTTCCTCCATAACGACGCTAACAATCTTGGCCACATCGGCTTCGCTTAAATCTTCCCCGGAAACCTTTTGGCAGGCGCTGAGGGCGACTTCGGCGGCGACCACACTTAAACCCGCCATGGCCGTCTCCTTGGCTTCAAGGATGCGGGTTTCGGCGTCCTGGATCTGGCCTTCCAGCTTGGCGCTAACCTCGGCTTGGGTCTTGGCGGCTTTTTCGGCAATGGCGTTGTGAGTTTCAAGCATGATCTCATGGGCCTTGCTGCGGGCTTCGGCGAGGGCCGCTTCGTAAGCCTGGGCGGCTGCTTCGGCCTCTTCCTTCAGGGTTTCGGCTTTTTTCAGGTTATCATCGATCTTGTGCTGACGTTCTTCAAGAACCTGCGAGATTCTGGGCAGGGCGACACGCGACATCGTGAAATAGAGCACGATAAAGGTAAGGCCCAGCCAGATCAGCTGCGGTGGAAAGGTCGAAATATCAAGCTGCGGCAGACCTGCGGCCAGGGCAGGTGTACTGCCCAAGGCGAGAAGGACTGCCAAGCCGGTAATCGACGTTACCGCAGTTTTCAAGATCCGCATGAAATGCTCCTGATCAAACTCTGTTCTTAGGTGAACAGGATCAGGAACGAGATCAGCAGCGCGTACAGCGCAACGGCCTCAACCAGGGCGAAGCCAAGCATGGCCAGGCCAAAAACCTGACCACGAGAAGCCGGGTTACGTGCGATGGAGCTGATCAGCGATGAAAAGATGTTACCGATACCGGCGCCAACACCACCCAGTCCGATAACGGCAAGACCAGCGCCAATCATTTTTGCGGCATCAAGTTCCATAGTCCAAATTCCTTAAGTTGCTAAAATTAATCAAAGTTGTTGTTAAGCGATAAGCGTAAGTTTAATTAGCGCCTAATGCAGGTGAATGGCATCGTTCAAATACAGGCACGTCAACACGGTGAACACATATGCTTGCAGGAACGCTACCAGAAATTCAAAAGCGGTCAGGGCAACGTCAACGCCAAGGGGCGCCCATCCGCCGAAAAACCCCAGGGGAATAATAAAGCCCGCGAACACCTTCATCATCGTGTGTCCGGCCATCATGTTGGCGAACAAGCGGATGGAAAGGCTGATCGGGCGCGACAGATACGACAAGACCTCAATGGGGATCAGCACCGGGGCCATCACCATGGGAACGCCCGAGGGCAGGAAAAGCGTGAAAAAATGTAGTCCGTGGCGAACGATGGCGATCACCGTGACGCCCAAAAACACCACCATGGCCATGGTAAAGGTCACGGCAATATGACTGGTGAAGGTAAAGGCATAGGGGATCAGGCCGATCAGATTGGCAAACAGGATGAACATGAATAACGAAAAGATGAACGGAAAATACTTGCGGCCTTCATTGCCAACATTATCGCGTATCATCCCGGCGATGAATTCATAACTGATCTCGGCCATTGATTGCCAGCGGCCGGGTATCAGCGAGCGCTGGCGCATGCCAAGGCTCAGGAAAAGCGAAATGGCGGCGACCGTGATGACCATGAACAGGCCGGCATTGGTCAGTGACGCATCGACGCTTCCCAGTTGAATGGGGACCAGGGTTTTGATCTGAAACTGCTCTAGGGGGTTCGCCACGTTATTTGCCGCCCGTTTCCTTGTTGTTTTCATCCGCGCCATATGGCGCATTATTATTTTTCATCTGCGAGGGTACACCCCCGGTAGGCTCTTTGTCTTCTGCATATCCAACGGCCATGCCGAGCCCGCTCGCCGCCCTGTAAACATTCAAAACCCCGGCAGCCGCGCCGAGGAAAAAGAATACTACCAAGAACCAAGGCTTCGTATCCAGCCAGTTATCCAGAAAGTACCCGATTCCCACACCAACGATCAAGGCCGCCACCAATTCGGTGCCGATACGAATGGCCATACTGTAACCGGACATATCCTGATTGCCGGAAGTCTTGCCCGTATGGCTCTTTTCGCGTGCCTGATGCAGGCGCTTGTCAAGGTCTTCCAGTTCTTCCGCGGACTTCTTGTCGCTCATAGGATCAGCGCCTTTAGGAGTCTACGGCAGGGTTGGAACAGTGCCTCGAAACGAAGCGAAAATTAAAGCCCGGCACGGACCCTGTCAAGGACCAATAGGGCCTACATAAACGTTTGATAATATTAGCAAAATCAGGGGAGGAATCGGGCGCGCAGCCGCCACGGGCTGTTTCACGCACACTTCCGGTGAGCTTTAAACAGCGAGCCTGTAAATCTAGGCGGCGTGGTGATGCTTTTCGATCTTGTTACAATTGGCCGCCACAGGGGTCGTTTTGCGCCCGGTGCTAACCCGGTTGTCCGTATAGACAACGTCAGATTCCGGTGTTTCGTCAGCCATTAACGAGCGAACAACCTCAGGGATCATTCGGCGTTCCACGCCAATATCCGCCAGCATACGATCACTTAAGGCTTCCAGTTCATCAACTGCTTTTTTGTAATGGTGGGCTTCCATATTGGTTGTCCACGGGATGCGTTTGATGAATTTGACGATGGCCCTGCCAGCGGTCAAAAGCATGTCCGCGATCAGCCGGGATTGTTCGCTCCTGGCGGCGGCAATCATGGCGGCGGGATGGCGGTTGATGATTTGATCACTTTCCGTGAGCAGATCGTTAGCGATACGGCCTTCAATGCGCAGGTCATTTGCTAAGTTGTTCATGGTCAGGCTCCTTTCCGTACCCGCATCGTTAGCTACATTATAGGAGGCATTATAAACCCTTTGTAATCAAAGCTTAAGCGGCAATGTTGCAGTGCAGCATTGCGCCTGTCGCATAGCTCGTGAATGACCATGGAGAAAGCCTGTTTGGCGGGAAAATTTTGTGGGGTGTGGGGGAGTTCTTATGCCGTTTTTCTAAGTTCATCGGCCATTTTCAGGTCGACGGAAACCAGTTGCGAGACGCCGCGTTCCGACATGGTGACGCCGAACAGGCGATCCATGCGGGCCATGGTCAGGCGGTGATGGGTGATCACCAGGAAGCGGGTGTGTCCGGAATGGGACATCTCGGTTAGCATCGAGCAGAACCTGTCGACGTTGGCGTCATCCAGCGGTGCGTCAACTTCGTCGAGCACACAGATCGGCGCCGGGTTGGTCAGGAAAACCCCGAACAGCAGGGCCAGCGCCGTCAACGCCTGCTCGCCACCGGACAGCAGAGACAACACTTGCAGGCGTTTGCCTGGCGGGCTGGCCATAATTTCCAATCCGGCTTCCAGCGGGTCGTCGCTGTCGGTCAAGGTTAGATGGGCGCGGCCGCCACCGAACAGGCGCACGAACAGTTCCTGGAAGTGTTTATCAACCTCGTGGAATGAAGCGAGAAGACGCTGCCTTCCCTCCCTGTTCAACTCGGCGATGCCCTTGCGCAGTTTCGCAATCGCTGCGGTCAGGTCATCACGTTCGCTAAGCAGTGTTTCGACCTGTTCGGTCAACTCCTGCATTTCCTGTTCGGCGCGCAGGTTGACCGGGCCCATGGTGTCGCGTTCGCGGAGCAGGCGTTCCACCTTGCGCTCGCTGGCCTCCATGTCGGGCAGTTCCTTGTCTTCGTTTAGGGCGGCAATTTCAAACAACTGGTCAGGTGTGGCGTCCAGTTTGTCCAGCACCCGTTCGAGGATGCCTTCGATGGCCTGTTCGGCCTGATCGACAAAACCCTGATAGCGGACCCGGTTTTCGCGCGCCTGGGCCAGGTCGGCTTCGGCGCTGCGCAGGGCTTTGTCAGCCTCGGTGAGTCGGGTTTCGGCAACAGCCAGCTTGTCGGCTGACTGTTTACGGGTGGCTTCGGACTGCTCGATACTTTCCATCAGGACGGCGCGTTTGGCTTCTATTTCCTTTGGCAGGGCGGAAAGCCGGTCAATTTCCGCGCTCTCTGCCTGCTGGCGTTCGCTCAACTGATCGATCTGGTGTGTGGCCCCTTCGATGCGTTGCCGCCAGTTCGTCAGTTCGCGTTCAATATCGGCGAGGCGGCGGCGGCGTTCTTCGGCGGCGCGAACCAACGTATCGAAGGCGCTTTGGCATTCCACCTGAACGGTTCGCCGTTCGGCCAGATCGGCCCGATGGCCGGTGATCTTGTCGCGGGCAACCTCGGCATTGGGCAGGGCCGCCAGCGCTTCGCGGGTTTCAAGGGCGCGCGCGTCGGTTTCTTCCTGATCGGTCTTTATGGAAGTCGCCATCTCGATCATCGTCGAAAGTCTGGAAGAATGATGGGCCGCTTTTTCCTTGATCTCGGTGAGAACGTCGCGGGCCTGACCATAGGCTGTGTCGGCGCTGTTGGCATCGGCGCGGGCTTCGCGTTCCGCTGCTTGCGTCTGTTCGGCAATTTCGCGAGCTTTACCGGCGGTGGCATCGGCGTCGGCAACATCGGCGCGGGCGTCATCAAGACTGTCGCGGATGGTGTTCAGGCGATTGCGTTGCTGGAGGCGGGCGGCGGCGGCGGTTTCGGCTCCGGCGGACATGGTAAAGCCATCCCAGCGCCACATGGCACCGTCGCGACTGACCAGCGACTGGCCCTGCTTGAGGCCGTCGGCAAGACGGTTACCCGACTCTTCATCATCAACGATGCCGATCTGGCTGAGGCAGCGGGTCAACGCCGGGGGGCCGGAAACGAAACGGCTTAAGGGTTCGGCTCCACCGGGCAGATTGACCGGCTGGCTGAAGGGAAGCAGGGTGCGCCAGCGAACCGGTGCCGGTTCGTCGCTGGATGCGGAAAGATCTTCGCCCAGGGCTGCGCCCAGAGCCGCCTCGAAACCCGGATTGACGCTAACCTGATCGATCATTGCCGGCCAATCGCCTGAATCACCGGCTTTCAGCACGTCTGCCAGGGCCTGCTCTTCGGCCAGAAGCCGGGTCAGGGTGGATTGTGTGGTGTGCTGATGGGAAACAGAGCGCGAGATATTTTCGGTCGCCTCGCTACGTGCCTGTTCAGCATTTTCGGTGCGATTTCTGGCATTTTGCAAAGCTGTTTGATGATTTTCCAGGGTTGCTTCAGCATCGGCAAGAACGGTGGCATCGATGGCTTTGGCCTCAAGACGGGCGCGTTGTTCTTCAGTATCGGCAGCGCGGGCTTTCAGACGTTCGCTGCGGTGGGTCAGGTCATCCATGGTCCGGTGCAGGCTGGCGCGTCTGGCTTCGTTGTCGGCCAACTGATCGGTCAACGCGGTTAGCACGGCGTCCAGTTCGTCAACGCGGGTATTGGCCTCGGTCAGTTTTTCCTGGGCCTGCTGGCCGTCTTCTTCTTCACCCTGACGGGCCGAATCAATGGTTTTGCGTTCCGCCTCAAGGGTGCTCATCGCCTGGGTGGCGTCCCCCGCAAGGGCTTTTTCCCGCTCGATGTCGGCGGCAATTTGCTCAAGCCTTCGAGCACCCTCGGCGCTGGCTTCGGCAATGCGTTGTTCTTCTGCCTCAAGGCCATCGCGGGCGACTGTCTGACGGTGCAATTCCGCCGCCGTTTCGGCTTCCCTGGCGCGCAAGTCGGGCAGATCGGTTGCGGCTTCTGCCTGGGCCGTCGAATTGGTCGCAGCCAGACGGGTCAACTCTTCGACCATGCCCGAGGCGGCGAGGAGTTCCTGGCGGTGGGCATCCAGTTCGCCGCTCGCCTGAACCCAGCGCAGATGGTAGAGGGTCGCTTCGGACTTGCGGATGTGATCGGACAGATTTCGGTAACGGTTGGCTTGTCGGGCCTGTTTTTTCAAGCCCTGCATCTGGACTTCAAGAGTTCCCAGAATATCTTCCAGCCGTTCCAGATTGGTTTCCGCACCGCGCAGGCGCAGTTCTGCTTCATGACGACGGGAATGCAGGCCGGTGATGCCGGCGGCTTCTTCCAGCAGCGAGCGGCGTTGTTCCGGCTTGGCGGCAATGACGGCGCCGATGCGGCCCTGGCTGACCATCGCCGTGGAGCGGGCCCCGGTGGCTGAGTCGGCGAACAGGAGTTGCACATCCTTGGCCCGTGTTTCCTTGCCGTTAACCCGGTAGGTAGAACCTTTCTCGCGCTCGATGCGGCGACTGATATCGAGTTCGTCAAATTCGTTGAACTGGGCCGGTGCTGTGCGTTCGGCGTTGCCCAGGTTGAGCACCACTTCGGCGATGTTGCGAGCCGGGCGTTCTGCGGTACCGCCGAAGATGACATCTTCCATGCCGCTGCCGCGCATTTGTTTCGCCGATGTCTCGCCCATCACCCAGCGCAAGGCTTCAACCAAATTGGACTTGCCGCAGCCATTGGGTCCGACGACGCCGGTCAGGCCGGGTTCAATAAGCAATTCAGTCGGATCGACGAATGACTTAAAACCTGCAAGTCTGAGTTTAGAAAAACGGAGCAATGGTTGGTTTCCTGAAGTTTAGAAAAAAGCCGGTTTGTTTTATTGTTTTTTGGCCAGCGCTTTGTTCAGAATATCCTTGAAATCTTCGTAAGGAAGGTTGCCCGGGACTTTAACGCCCTCAATGAAGAACGTCGGGGTCGATTCAACGCCAAGAACCTGACTGGCCTCCTGTGCCTTTGCCTGCAAGGCGTTGAGGAGGTCTTGATTGTCGAGACAGTTTTCAAGATCGTCGACGCCCATACCGCTGAGGCGGGCGATTCCGGCGATGGCGTCAAAGGGGGTATTGCTACGAGCCCATGTTTCCTGCGACTGGAAAAAGGCGTCGATCATCGGAATGTAGTTTTTTTGACCCGAACAGCGGGCGACCATCGCCGCCGCCATGGCCAGATTGCCAAGCGGGAAATCCCAAAAAACAATCCTTACCTTTCCGGTGTCGACGAAATCCCGCTTTATGCTGGGCAGGGCGTCTTTATGAAATGACGCGCAGTGGGGACAGGTCAGCGAGGAATATTCGATCATGGTGACCGGCGCATCGGCGCGGCCTATGGATTTTTCGGCCATGGCCTCAGCCAGCGGTGCATTCTCGGCAAAGCCTGAAGTGGCCGCAAACATGAAAATGGATACTGCTATCCCTAGTAGGTAACGAGCCAAAACACCCTCCAATAACACAACATGTAGACTATATTAAACGGACTATAGAATCGCCTCAAGCACGGAGTCGACTCCTTTTCAGCACGCCCTGTGGACAGTTTTTCCAAGTCAGGCCGATATGGGCGTTATTAAGGCTTTTGTTTGAGAGTTTTGCCCAGAACAGCCCGTCCCAGACCCTCCAGGGCCTGATGCAAATCCTCATCCTCAATATCGCTTAAATTCTTTAACAACCCGCGTTCTTCGGTTTCCGGCAAAGGCGGAACCGGCGGCGGCGGTGACCCTGGAGGCTCTGGCAGGGGCCCTTGATTAATGTGAATACGCTCAACGGCGGCATAACCGAAATAGCTGTTAATTTTTTCAATCAGGACATCTCCCTGATGCTGCACATAGGTTGCCAGCCCGCCGTTATTGATACGCAGATGCAAGACGCCCCTGTCTTTGTTGCCCGGGGAGTAGTGGATTTTTTCCGGCGCGCTATGGTCAGCCAGATGTTCACCGGCAATCACCGGCCAATCATTGATAATTGCAGCATCGGCGAAACCGCGTACGCCGAAGATCGGTTTGGTGATCTTGCCAACGTGTTCGGCCAGGGTTTTGGCCCTGCCGCCTCTTTGTCGATTTTTCTGAGCCATTGTTTGTCAAAGATAGCGCCATGATCGAAGGGGAACAACAGCGTCTTCTGACGGGCCTGTGAATCGAGCCTGAATCATCTCTAACACGAGCCGAAAGAATCCTGTGACTCCATGAACTTAACACATAATCTGGAATTTTTTAATGTTGGATTTTGGCACGTCACACTATATAGTGCGTTAACGTTTTTTTTTGAGGGCGGTTATTGATGGATATACTCCACTCGAACCGGCGATGGGTTTGTGTCGGCATGGCCGCTGCTTTTGCGGTTGTGCTTTCTGTTGGCAGTTCTTCGGCTGAGACCCTTTCGGAATTGCTGCCGGATTTTCTCGACAATCATAATCTGTCCAAGG
>JABJHA010000032.1 GCA_018662005.1 Rhodospirillaceae bacterium
AAGGGCGCGTAGCTCAGCGGGAGAGCACTGCATTGACATTGCAGGGGTCACTGGTTCAATCCCAGTCGTGCCCACCATAAAAACCCCAGGCCTAAAGCCTGGGGTTTTTATGTTGGATCAGCACGACGTTATCAAAAAATGCCAACCGCAAAGCGGCTTGGTGCGTGCCCACCATAAAAACCCCAGGCCTAAAGCCTGGGGTTTTTTTGGTGGATCAGCTTGGGCGTTATCAAATGAATGCCTGCCGCAAAGCGGCTTGGTGCGTGCCCACCATCGAAACCCCTAGGGAAACCTGGGGATTTCGTCATTTCTGGTTTTGTTATTTGGGGTCCATTTTAGGGCCAAGTGCCAAACTTCATCTCACTTTGCTCTCTGTTTTTGGCAGACGGAGAAGCGATAAGCGTGCTAAATTTACTTTGATCATGTCTGCTTTACGCCCTGAAATTGGGCATAATCTGAGGGTGGCTGGAACTTCTGCTTTTAGCCAATAAGAGACATCAAGAAAATCTTGAAATAAACTCAACCATAACCATGTGTTCCAAAGGGTCTTATATTTTATTTAAATTTGGTTTTTAAAAATGAACATGTCTGGGGGCAACATAGCTCGGAGGACTTTTGGCAAACTGGCAATCATCGTTGCCGTTTTAACATTGGTCGTTGTGTTCTCGCCTGCTCCGGCGGCTGCATTGGAAAAAGTCACCTTGCAACTGCGCTGGGATCACCAGTTTGGGTTCGCCGGTTACTACGCGGCCAAGTGGCAGGGTTATTATAAAAAGGCCGGTCTGGACGTTAATATTGTGTCCGCATTCGAGCCCGATGGAAAGTTTCATAAAGCCACGCGGGAGGTCGCCCAAGGTCGTGCCGATTTTAGCGTCGGCGGCGTTGATATCTTACAAGCCTGGGACAATGGAGCTCCACTCGTCGTGGTGTCATCCATATATCAGCAGAGCCCAGTTGCCTTTTACGCCAAAGCAGGGACAAAACTTAATAGCCCCGCTGACCTAACTAAGCTCCGTATTGGAACTCTTGGCCCCGATGGGATTGCAAACGTTGAATTACGAGCAATGTTGCGGGCAGAAAACATCGATCCTACCTTGGTCAAAACAACCCGTTTTAAAGAAAAGTATGGGCTTCTTGATCTTGCAAAGGGAAATATCGATGTCGCCTCGGGTTATACTATTTCGGCGGGCTGGTTGGCAAAAGAACTGGGACTGGAATTAATTCGCCTACGTGCTTCAACCTATGGGGTCGATTTTTACGGCAGCGCGATTTTTTCAAATCAAAATTTTGTCGAGAATAATCCTCAAGTGGTAGAAAAATTTGTCTCCGCCAGTCTAAATGGTTGGTCATATGCCCTAACGCATGGGGAAGAGATCGCCGACCGTATTTCACAAGAGTTCAAGCGCAAAATACTGCTAAAAGACAAGAAGGGATTCAACCGTTTCCAGATTGAGCCTGTAACGGAGTTGACACTTTTCCCAATTGTAGAACTTGGTCACACCAATCCGGAACGCTGGCGTCGCATGCATGCCGCTCTAAAAGACAGTGGCTTAATAAAGGGAAATTTCGACGCCAAAAAATTAATTTTTGACCCTGAAATGCGCGAACGTGAAAGTCGTGTGCAGTTTAATAAAAATTTTATTTTGATCCTCATCGTCGGCGTTGTTGTCGGTATATTTGTTTGGATTTGGACTTTACAGAGAAGTCTTGCCCAGCGTCGTTATGCAGAGAACGAACTGAAAATTATGCATGACGGACTAGAACTACTGGTTAAGGAACGCACCGCAGACTTATCCGAAAGTGAGGCAAATCTAACTGAAGCCCAAAGGATTGCCAACTTTGGAAGTTGGAAAATAAATATTAATACGGGGGAAGCTTTCTGGTCCGACCAACGCTATCGCATATTCGGTTTCGAGCCCGGTGAGATTGAACCGTCCCTTGAAAATTTTAAGAAATCCCTTCATCCGGATGATCGCGTCAGGGTGATTTCGGAAATGATGGATGCCTTTAAAACAGAAGAAACCCTCGATACAGAATGTCGCATTATTCGACCAAATGGCGAAGAACGCATCATTCATATAATCGGTGAAACCAGCAGTGGGGGTGATCCGGACAACCAATTGATGTCGGGAACCGTTCTCGATATTACCGAGCGTAAGATTGTCGATAATGAACTCCTCAGTGCCAAGGAAGAGGCTGAAGCCGCCAACCGGGCCAAGTCCGAATTCCTCGCCAACATGAGCCACGAGTTGCGTACGCCCCTGAACGCGGTTATTGGTTTTTCAGACACGATGAAGGAGGGAATATTCGGCCCCCTCAACGAAAAGTATATGGAATACGCTAAAGATATTAATAGTTCCGGCGTACACTTACTCCAACTCGTCAATGATATCCTCGACCTTGCAAAGCTGGAAAACCAAACGACAGAATTGCATAATGAAGAAGTCACACCGAAAGAAATTATTGGTGAGATAATCCCGTTTCTCAGCGGAATGATGAGCGCCCGGCGTATTGAATTCGTTGACCTGTGCGATGGTCACGAAAATGTCGTGTTATTGGCCGACAGGACCAGATTGAAGCAGGTTCTGCTAAATCTTTTCACCAATGCGATCAAATATAATAACGAAGGTGGCAAGGTTTTTCTAAGCTGCGAAGGGTTAGCCAATGGAATGAACAGGATTATGATCGAAGACACCGGTTTGGGTATCCCTTTGTCTTCACAGTCACATCTGTTTGAAGCGTTCAATCGTTTGGGTTATGACGACTCCAATATCAAGGGAACTGGCATCGGCCTGACTATCTCAAAGCACTTAATGGAGCTTATGGGTGGGCAGATCGGTTTTGAAAGTAAAGAAGGCAAGGGAAGCAAATTCTGGATTGAGATTCCATGAGATGCTTTTGATGAACTCTGATGCCCGCTATGGGTCAAAAACAGAAATTAATAACACCCCACAATAATGTCTGCTCTACCCCCTCAAAGCGACATTAAATTCCGGAAACTGGATTTTCCGATTTTACTTCTGCTTACCGTAGAAAAGCGGACATAATCAGGTGGTGGAAATTGAGATCATATCAGAGCGAGAAAAGGCATCGAAATGAATAGCCCCGTACTAATTGCCCGGGCTGTCTGGAAGAAGTTTTAATTCTCTCAGTAACTTCCGAACTTTTGAGGCCGGCACACCCATGTTTGCTCCCCCGTATTCAGGTATGATGGCGGCATTAACGGCAACCACCGCTCCATCGGTGTCAAGCACCGGTCCCCCGCTGCCGCCGCTTGTGGTTTCGGCATCATAGACGATTGCCGTTTCCGACGCCTTGCCAACAATTCCCCGACTGACAAGGGGTACAATTAGGCTTTTCTCGGCAAGCTTTGCGGCCACGCTCCAGAATCCCATATCACCTGATTTTTGAAGCTCCTCGATAAAGGATTCGCCTGATTGGGCCAACATCAGTCGTAGGCCGGTGGGATATCCCATAACCAATATTTCGTCACCGGGTATAGGTGGGTCGGTAGCCAGTGGCAGGAATTTTTCCGGTCCGTCCCCATTTATGAAGCGCAGGACCGCCAGGTCCGCGTTCTCACTGGCCTGAACAAGTTCAACATTTCCCGCAACAGGAGATCCGGACACGTAAAAGATAAATTTCATCATCTCTGGCTTCAGCCCCTGATTTGCAAGTGTCTCGGTACCGGCATCGTTCTCCCATGGCAAAGCCACGTGCCGGTTCGTAATAAGCACCCCCTTTTTACTGACGACGAAGCCGGTTCCAGTAAACTTTCGTTCTATGACAGGCCCATTACCTTCAAGCCTTACCAGCGGTTTCCCCTGAGGTGAGACTAAAAGCTGGCCTTCCTCATTGACGACATGGCGGAGTATTCGTCCACTGGATGTCTCCCGAAAGCCATAAGCGCCTTGCAGAAAAACAATTGCAGATAGTGATTCCGTGACCACGCGGGCGCTGGACTCCGAACGACGTTCCAAGGTTTTTAAGCGATCGGCATGGGAGCTTATGCGATTTTTGATGTCTTTTCGGAGGTCATTCAAATCGTTGGGCGTTAACGCTTCGCTGCGGGCCCGGGCCAAGGCACGAGAGACGTTATCAAGCCGGGATGCACTCTGTTCCAAACGTTGTTGCAGCAGAACGTTCAGGCGGCTTTGTTGGTAAGTGACAATAACAAGCCCGGAAATTGCGACAATGACGCCCAGGCGAAAAAGCAGGGTGGTCTCACTCATCAGACGCCTCACCAAGCCGCCAAATGCAATCAAGAGCCGTTGAATTAGGGGTCGGCGACTTGTGCGCAGATAGGCTAATCCGTCGCTTAGTATGTCGCTGATCGATTTCTTGGGCGGCTTGTCTCTTTGATAGAGCCGAAAGCGGGACAGCGGCCCAGCGTCACCGAATTCGATCATGTCCCCATGCTTGAGCATTTGGCTGGTGACGGGCTTCTTGTTTACCCGAACGATCCCCTCCTCAAGTGCTTCAATTTCATAACTGCCTTCGATACCGTGCAGGCGCGCGATGGTACCGTCTCGCGTTTCACCTTGAGGTGGTTCACCCACACGGACGATTCTGCCTGGACTTAGGGAAACATCCAAGGTGGAACCTTTTAGCCAACTGACCGTACTTTTGGATGGGCCTGTCTGATGCACCAGGGAGGCCACGCTATCTTGCTCACGTTTGCTCGGCAATTTGTTCATTGTACTGCCATCTAACCGAAGGGCGGTTTTATTGAGCACTATTCTAGAACAAGTTAAAAGGATGGCAATCGTTCAGGAAAGATTCTTGATGTCGACTTTTGGTCAGAAGCAGAAGTAATCAGCACACCAAATTTACGTCTGCTATACCCCCTCAAAGTGGACATTAATCTCGAGAAATCTGATTTTGCTTTTTTGACTTCTGCTTTCCGTAGAAAAACGGACATTATCGGGTGGTGGAAATTAAGTCCGTTATTAGCCAATAGGAGACATTGGCGTTAGTTAAAATTGACGATGGAATGCTAAATTGGAACGGGGCAAAATGTGATAATTCAAGTCACGGCTATCTCCAAATTCAATGGGCGACTTTCTGAGATTTCCGCTTATTCTATTCATTCCATCCCTATCGAGCATCCTGACAAACAAGCGCATAGAGAAATGCGTTAACCAAGGCTATTCTTCCTAAATGCTTGATGCCCTTACTCACAGGCCGTTGATGGCCATTATTCTGGTCGCCTTTCTTCTCTGGATCGGGGTGCGGGCCGTAAGACCCAGAACCATTCGCTACCGGCAGCTCTATATTTTGCCGAGTGTCTTTCTGGCCATCTCGGCGAACCAGATGTTCCTTACTTACGCCGTTGAAATATGGGGCTTTTTGGCATGGGTCGCGACGACAATACTGGCCTGCGGGGTTAGTTGGCGAATGTCTGAAAAAACATCAATCCACATTGACAGGAGTGCCGGGACCATTGAACTGCCCGGGACCTGGGTGACACTTTCCCTGATACTGCTTTTTATTGGCGCCCGCCTGTATTTCGGTCGGCAGCTTTATGTCTCCCCTGATTTACGGGTCGATCCGGACTTCATTGCCCAGATACTCGCCATGACAGGTCTGGTCAGCGGTTACTACCTGGGCCGGTCAGGCTCCTTCCTGATCCGCTATTTTCGAGCGACACCGCGCTGAGGGCGGTTATTTATCAAGTATTTTGTGAATTTTCCGGGCTATGTCTTCGCTACCGACCCCAAACGGGAAATAGCTTATAAACCGGCCATCGGGCCCCATCAGATATGTTGCCGCGGAGTGATTGATCAGGTACTGGTTTTTTTCCGGCTCTTCAGCCTGGTCATCCGAGTTGCCAATGGAAGGGGGCAGGAATACTTTGAAAAAAGTCGCACCGTAATCGTCGGCAAGACTGATAATCTTATCCTTTTCGCCCGTTAGTCCGACCATGCGGGGATGGAAGTTGCTGACATACCCAGCCAGTTCCTGAACCGTATCACGCTCCGGGTCGACGCTTATGAAGACCGGTTGAATTGACCGGCCTTCCTCGCCCAATAAATCCAGCGCGTCGCCAATAACCTGCATGGTTGTCGGGCAAACGTCCGGGCAATAGGTGTAGCCGAAAAACAGCAACAGATACTTACCCAGAAAATCCCGGTCAGTGACAGTTCGACCCGTATGATCGACAAGGCTGAACGGGCCCCCGTACTGACCATAACGGGCAAGCTTGTCGTCATCATCAGCGCCATATGCCGCGTCAGACGTTGCTATAACCAACAGAAAGGAGAACAGGATAAGGTACGTTTTCTTCATTGTTCGGGATTATGGGAACACGGCCACGTAATAAGCAAATGATTTCAGGATGCAATAGCTGCTTCGGCATCAGAAGACCCGTCAGTGTCTTCTGGATATTTCTTACCAGCCAAAAATCCATCGATTCTGGCACAGGTTTCAATGGACTGTTTTACACAGGTCGCGATAGCCGGTCCGGTGAAATAATTGCCCGTCACAAACAGGCCGGGATGGCGTTGTTCGGCTTCATGGATGCGTTTCAAGCGTCGCCCATGGCCGGTTGTCAATTGCGGCAGGCCCTGCGACCATTGGCGAACCCGCGACACGACAGGCTCGCCTGTTGCCCCCAGCAGATCGCCAAATTCTTCCCGGGCCAGCGCCGTTATATCCTGCGTACTCATTAAAGCCATATCGGGAGCCCGCGCCCCACCAACATAACCAGAAAGCGCTACATGCCCGACGGGGGCGCGATTTGTGAACATGCTTGAAGGGAACAAGGCACCACTCAAGGGGCGTTTTTCACCTGCCGGGGCAAGAAAGCCCAGACCGTCAAGCGGGTGGTCGACCTGATTGCGCCTGTAGCCCAGGAAGGCAACGGCAATGGGCGGTGCAGCAATTTCAGAAATCGCCTGTGCCGCCGATGCATCCATTGCTTCCAACAATGACGCAGAGACATGTGGTTGCGTGGCGATAATGACGGCACGGGCCGACACGGCGCCGGATTTAGCCGTGGAAATTTTGAAACCTTTAGCGATGCGCGTCAAAGAAGTGACCACAACACCGGTCCGGATCGTACTTCCAAGCTGGTTTGCCAATGCTGTTGGCAATGTGCCGATGCCGTCTGTCCAGGAAAACAGCCTGCGACCTGGCATTCTTCCGTTTCTGAATCGCTTGCTAAGAACGGCCCTGGAAATTGAGCCATATTGACGCTCCATTTCAACGATGGTTGGGAACACGGCGTTAACTGAAAGGTTTTCAGCCTTTCCCGCATAGAGCCCGGCAACCAACGGATCAATAACCTTGTCAGTGAATTCACGGCCAAAGCGGCGACCCCAGAATTCGGCAATCGTTTCCTCCCCGTCTGATTTGCGCCTGGGAATGATCATTTCAGACATCAGGCGTAACCGTGCAAGCGGTGACAGATATCCCGACATGAGGAACCCCAGGGGATGGGTCGAAATCCCCTGTAAGCGTCCGCCACCGACCAGGTATCGTGATTTAACTTGCGTATCCAGTTCTGTGCGCAAGCTTTCAAGGCCAAGATCGCGAGATAACCCGACCGCCTCCATGGCCTGGGCATTGACCGAACTGGGCCCGTGTTCCATCAGAAAACCACCGAACTTTTCTGACTGTGCGTTGCCGCCGGGCCTGATCTGGCGTTCCAGCACAACGACTTTATAACCCTGAGCGGTCAACGCGTATGCGGCGCTCAGGCCGGAAACACCGCCGCCGATAATGGCAACATCGAAAGTCATTGCTTGACCCCCAGTCGCTTTAAAAGTGACCCTGCGGGGCTGTCGGATGCAAAGGATGGCGGCTTTCCACGGCCTTTGAATTTTTTTCGGGCCAATGCACCCATGACCTCTGCCGTCACTTCATTTCCGCCCTGATCGCGCACGAAGCTTTCCGCCCTCACCCGCACGAAACGACGCACGAACGAAGGAATTCTCCCCAACCATTCTTCCGCGCCCGGCGTCCATGTCATGGTGCTTTCTTCTACCCCAAGAGGCTCGATAATAGCGCCACCCTGAGGCTCGTACCCGCACAGGAAGTCCTCGCCCATCATGTTGCCGTCGCGGGCCAGAGGGCGGGCCCGGCAACCACCACACAATTTACTGTATTCGCAAGCCCCGCAACGTCCTTGTAGGGTGGGGCTGCGAAGCTGCTGAAATACCGGAGCATCTCGCCACAGCTCTGAGAATGAAGTTTCGCGTACATTACCGACAGAATTTTCCATGTAGGGACAGGGTGTCACCTCGCCCGTTGGGGTGACTCTGGCATAACGGGTACCGGCCAGGCAGCCGCCGGCTTCGTATCCGTGTGCCGTCGTTACTGGCCAGGATGGGTCAAGCTCAAGGGCCATGCGTTTGAAATGCGGTGCGCACTTGGCGCGTACGATCATACCGGTTTCATCACGCGCCGCTTCGGTGACCTGGGCCAATACCCTTTCATAAGTCTCAAGCGATATGTTGGTGACCTTCTCGCCGCGCCCGGTGCAGACCAGGAAAAAAACGTTGAAAACGAAGGCCCCGGATTCCCGTGCAAAGGCGATCATGTCATCCAGCTCATCGGCATTGTCGTTGGTTACTGAAAAATGAATTTGAAACCGCAGATCATTGTTGCGACAGGCATCAATACCGGCCATGGCTTTTTCCCATGCTCCGGGCTGGCCGCGAAAGTCGTCATGATAAGCCGGATCAAGGGAATCGATGCTGATGCCAATACCCTGCACACCGGCTTCCTTCAGGGCCTTGGCCCGTGCGTCATTTAGCATGGTGCCATTGGAACCGACGACAACCATCAAACCATGATCGCTGGCATGAGTCGCCAATTCACCAAGGTCTCGACGCATCATCGGTTCGCCACCGGTCAGAACGATCATGGTTTCATCACTCATGGCGGCGATGTTATCGATCACGAATTTTACTTCATCCGTGTTCAATTCTGAGCCATCGCCGTTTTGACGGGTCCCGGCATCAAGATAGCAATGGGCGCACTCAAGATTGCACCGCTGGGTCAGATTAAGGGCGACCAGAAAAGGTTCCTTGGGGTCGGAAACCACCAACGGGCTAGTCCTCCGCGTCCGCTGTTTTTGTGTGGCCGCCATCCAACATTGCCTGGTGCATGGCCTTGCGGGCTTCCTCAAGCCCGGCCTCGACGATTTCAAGGGTAATGTCGCTCGCCCCACGCGCCCGTGCCACTTCCTCGATACGGGCCTTGGTCTTTTCACGCATACCGTCGGGAACCCGTGAAATACGCGCCAATGAAGCTGCCGCCCAGGTGAACTCGTCTGTTTTTGCGGCCGTCTTGTCCAGGAACGCCTGAACATGTTCGACACCGATTTCAGACGCACCTTCACGCCGGGCTTTCTTTTCTGCCCTAAGCATAATCCCGGCGGCAATATCGTTATCCCCGGTTGCATCGACCAGCGCCATGGCCTCAGGGGCCCATTTCAAGGCCTCCTCTCCGGTTTCCTTGGCCCGGTGTGCCGGACAACCTTTAGGCATCAACTGTTGGCTAACAACATCGACGATGTCCCGGGTAATAAAGGTGTGACCATGTTCCTGGGCGTGGCGGATGACCGCCTTGCGCGCCATTCCACGGGCGAATTCAGGGGCCCGGCCTAACAAGTCCTCGGCCTCGTTACTCCATGAAATCGTTTCCTCTGCAATGACCTCAAAGGGTGGCCGGTGCGAGGTCTGGCCAAGCCAGACATGGCAAGGAGCGGTGCGAAGCAAATTTTCAGCATTGCCGCCAATATCCAGATCATCATCGACATGAACACCGGTCTTGCCGATAACCAAAAGGCTTGCGTTTACGTCGATCAAATAATCCAGGATCGCTTTGAAAACTTTGCCGTCAAGCAGCTTGGTCGTCAGTTCGACGCCTTCATCGGCGGCGGTTCGTTGAGCAATTTCAAGGTGCGACTGATAGATCTTGGCGATACCGTCATCGATCAGTTCTTCATGCAGCTGTTCCTGTTCCTTGAAACGGAAGACCTTTCCGGCTTCGTCGCTAAGAACACCGGCAATCTTGTTAAAGGCGACATAGTGATAATAAGGGTCATAAGCGGCGACGGCGTGAACTTCGACCCCAAGACGCCGACCGATATCCAGTGCCGTCATCAAGGCACCATTGGAAAGTTCCGATCCATCAATACCGACGACAATCGGGCCATCGCCAATCGAACGGTTGGAATCCTTTATGACCAATGTGTCGATGGGGCTGCGTCTTACCACCCTTTCACAAACAGTGCCGATCAGGCTGCCCGGTACAGCGCCCAGGCCAAGCGCCCCCAGAGTCAGCACATCGTAATTTCCACTGCTGGCGGCCTCGACAATACGAGCGTAGTTCTTGCCTTCGGGGCTTAGACGATGAAATGGCAATTCAGCTTTTTCGCAAGCCTCTGCCGCGACGTCATGGTAGCTGTCGGATATGATGTTCAGGCCGCGCGTGATCAGGCTGTCATGAACATCGCGCTGATACATCATTTCCTCTTCTTCCAGATAACGTTCCGGCAATCCGCCTTCCATCTGCTTGAAGCGCCGGTCGTGCAACATGGCGGCGTAAGCATGGATTCCGGTAATTTCACCATCGGCAGATTTGGCAAGACGTACGGATTCTTCAAGCGCCCGGTCAGAGTATTCCGATGCATCCAGGGCGACCAGAACACGGCCCAGCTTGGCGGCACCACCTGTAACTTCAACTTCATCTGAAGCAACTTTTTGGGACTGGTTTTGTGGCGTCATGTGGGTTTCCTTTTTTTACTAGAACAGCGGGTGACTGTCGTCTTTGGCTTCTTTCAATGTCGCCCCCATGTGAGAGGCGCCACCAACCATCTTCCATTGTCCATCAATTCTCGTCAGCCAGTGGTTGAGCATGATCCAGCGATCAACAGCCAGAAAATCGCCACCCTTTTTCTCAATCCCCATCAAAGCGCCTGTGCAATTGAGAATGGCGTCGCCACCGGTGACATGGATGTTTGAAAAGGCGTGAATGGAATAAAGATCATCGTAGGCATTAAAGATTTCAAGCCACATGAAGCGCAGCTGCCGCTTGGTGATGCCCTGGTGCAGGTAATCATCCGCGTAAAGCGCCATGATGCGGTCAATGTCTTCGGCCTTAAGCGCCGCTTCCACTTCATCATAAAAAGCCCGGAATTCCTGCATGGCTTCATAATTTGCGACAATCTGATCTTCTTCCGGCAACTGAATGTCGGCCCGCGCCGGGGTTGCTGCGAGCACGAAGGCCGCCAGCAGAACCATCAAGAAATTTGATTTTCTCATACTTTTTTTCCTCCATCAGATTGGCGGCGAGACGCACCCATGGCGGCGCCGAGCGCAAACAACACTATTCCAGTCATAAAAATTCCCGCATGAAACGGATTAACTTCCATTGATCCGCGCCACGACAACATCATGTCGAGGGAACCGAGAATGATCAGGATAACTCCAAATATTTTTGTTACGACGCCTTTTGGGTTTGTTGCCATGGCTTAGACCTCTTGATCCTTTGCAGCACTTTTGGCCCACCAGACCAAGCCACCAAAAATTATACCGGCGACGATTAACGCCAATATGTATGGTTTGGCGCTATCCGCAGGTTTAAGCAGCAACCAATACCACGTGGTGCGCGTATGCTTGGTTCCGGTCTCAGAGTTGGAGCCATCCCAGTTTGCAAAGGCGATGGGAATGAAGCGCCCTTCAACAAGTTGCAAGTCGCTTTCGGCGTTGGAAGTGCTCAACGGTCGTTTCATAACCACCCGCCATGTTCCATCCTTGTAGGCGCTGCTGGCCACCAGGCCGATGTTGGCGGCATCTCTTTCTTCGATATTTTCAGAACCGGTAGCATTTGCGGCACTGACTGATTGGGGTGTTTCGGAAGTACCGCTGCGCCAGGTCAGTAAATTGACCGGGTTATTTGTGTCACCATTGATGAAGTACGGTTTCTGCGTGCCTTCCGGTATGGTCACCGGCAATTGCACGGAAATCATGTCTTCAAAGGGTACCTTATCGGCGATCTTGTCGATGTCGGGATCGCCCGGAATACTTCTGGTGCGATCATCCCACTCCAGCATCATCGCCAGTTCCGTTTCGTTATAAAAAGCGCTGAGCGTGATGGTGTCATTGGAATAGGTGAACACCCGTTCTTTTTCAAAAATTTGCGGCACCATCATGAAAGTGGTCAGTTCCGCCGTGTCCCAGGCCGGATCGTTTGGATCGGACGGCACATCACCTTCGATACGGTTGGCCTTGACCACGGTGTTTTCAGCCGCCACGACCTTGTCGGTCTTGGCCAGCGACTGGACATAGTTGGCGACATTCCAGCGGTCCTCGACAGAAAGTTTAACCTTGCTCTTGGGGTTGGCGAAGGACGGCATCTGGGTGCCGGGAATCCCGGTCGAGACACGGGTGAAAATGTCCTTAGGATCGTTAGAACCCCGGAAAGTCCATGGCTTGGTCAGGTTGCGCGGCCACGTGCGCTCGCCGTTATCGCCTTTCAACTTCTTGATGCCATCGCCCTTACCGTCCTGGCCATGGCATTCTGAGCAGCGATCGCCTTCATGGAACAATTCCTTTCCCTTGGCGATGCTGGCTTCCGACGTCGCCACCTGGGTGCCGTAGTCGACGCTCACACCGGGCTCTTCTTCCAGTTCAGCGAAGGCCTTGATATAGGCGACCAAATCCCAGCGGTCCTGCTCATCCTTCAGGATATCCTTCCACCCCGGCATGTCGGTTCCCGGCATACCGTCGGAGATCATGCGGAAGAGATCGGCGTCGTTGGGGAAGTCCTCGTCGAAGGGGGTCGTGATGATCTTGTAAAGACCACCGGTGAAGTCACGCGGTGGCGGCACCAGCAAATCCCCGGCAGGTCCGTCGCCCTCGCCTTCTTCGCCGTGGCACCAGACACAACGCTTCATGTAAATCTTTTCGCCATTTTCAACATCGCCAGGGGCCGCCACTGACGGGCCACCGGTGATGGTTCCGGCAATCAAGGCTACAAAGGCAAGCCCTTTGAATAATTTAAAAGTCATCATTCGTGCCCCCATGATCTGGGCTCGTAGCCGGTGTAGTCATAGAGGAACAAAATGACCTTCCAAATCTCTTCTTCTGTCAGGAAATCCTCCCAGACGGGCATGGCCGACAGCCAGGGCGTCGCTTCTTTTGGCAGGCCGGGACCACCTGTGGAAATACGCCAGAACAGATAAGCTTCCTGCAATTGGGCGATGGTGCCAATGTCCTGGAAATTAAGTGGCACAGGGTTCAACCCCTGCGCATAGGGCCCCTTACCATCGAGCTTGTCGCCATGACAGTATTGGCAGTTCTTGATGTAGACGGCGCCACCTTCCATGACCAACTCTGCGAACTTTTCCGGATCTTCCTTTTCAAACTTGCGATACGGGTTTTCCAGGGTCAGAAGGTTGTAGCGTTTGCCAAAGACCTTGACCGCCGCAGGCGGGGCCGGGTGAATAGTGCGCAATTCCAGTGGCGCTTCAAAACTGGGCTTCATTTGCTGATAGGTAAACCAGCCGAAGAACAGCGGCACCACCACGAATACGACATTACGAAGCATTTTTTTGGACGGGTCTTCAACCAGCGCCTTTATCGGGCCGACGATTTCCTCGGTGCTTTCCTCATTGAAGGTAAACACCATGTAAGTGCCGGCGACGACGAAGAACATATACATGTTAAGCAGGCTGGACGGAATGACCTGTTCCAGAATGACATCAAAGACCAGAACGAATCCGCCGTAAACGCCGACAAGGACGAGAATGGCTTGCAGTAGTCGGGGTATTTTCACCGCATTCTCCTCCTATTTCAGTCCACTTAGGTATTCGGTCAGGCGTTCGATTTCGACGGCGAACATCACGTCCCCCAGATCATCAGGCATGATGTCTTCTTCAAAACCTTCGGCAATTTCAGCATTGGGATAAAGGATTGCCCGGCGCAGGTATTCCCGATCACGCGTCGCCCCTATCTTGCTCAAATCGGGGCCAAGATCGCCTTCATCCTCGCCGATGATGTGACACGTACCGCAGCCGAATTCGGCGGCAATTTCAATGGGGTCTTCCAAAGGCTCGCGCTCTTCAACTTCCGCCTCTTCTTCTTCCGCGTCGCCCGCGTCGGTTGGGATCTCGACGGTGACTTCGGCGCCGCCGGAATCCTGAAGGAAGGCGACAACAGCCAGAAGCTCGGCCTCTAACAAACCGATAGATCCCCCTGAAACATCAGGCATGGGGCTAATCGTGTCACCACTGCCGGCCTTGCCAAACCCGGCGACCACGTAAGCGGAAGGCTTGATCATGGATTCTATTATGTATCCGGCCAGATCATTCGCCTCGCCCTCGTACCTGGCATCGGCCAGTCGTTCTTTAGTATTAGGAATGATTTGCTCAAGCATGGGAGCGCGTCCCAGTTCGTTATGGCACAGTTTGCATGTGCCCTTGCCGTTCAGAACCCTGTCCCCCAGTGCAATAAACTGATCCATGGTCATGGCACCGAGATCAATTTTTTCCTGCACGGGCGGAGGCGCCGGTTCAATGCGTGGAATGCCGAAGTTGGAAAACCCGGCGAAACCGGCAATGGTTAAAAGAGAAAACCCGATAACTGCAAGGAATTGTTTCATCTTTCTATTCCTTCCAGAACCCGGCAGCATCGGTCTTCTGACCGCTGATTTGGGCAAGCCAGAAGACGAAGATAACCATCGCCATGAACATGATCGTTGCCACCGATATGACATTCGTCGCGTAACCGAGCGAAGGCGTGAAGGCGTCGGGTGAATTGTCACGGAAAACATCAACAACGTGCCAGTGCTGGCGAATGCCTGATCTGATGTAGCCCATCAGGCCCATTAGCCAGGTGAAGGATACGGCCAACAGGAACAAGGCGTACTGGGAGCGTGGTGGCACGCGGCCCCAGCGCTGCGGCGCCACCTCCCTGGCGTTCTTGTAAATCATTGAATCGATCACCGTCGAGATCACAATAACAGCCAGTGTCGTCAACACCTGCGGGATTGACGCTGCCACCTTGTAGACGGTGTTGGTGAAATAGCCGTGATAGATGCCAAGAAAGAAGATGTTGGCGAATGCCATGGTAAACAAGGCGATTTGGGCGGCGTTGCCGGCCTTGATCCAATCGACCGTCGCGATCTTGTTGGCCCGTCTGTAATAAAGGAAGCTCAGATAGGTCAAAAGGATCATCAGGTTCACGGCGGTGTTCTTGGCCGGCATGATGCCAAGCGGCCCCAGGTATTTGTGATAAGGCCCGCCAAGAGCTTTCAGTTCCTCGTTGCTTAGCACCAGTGTGTGCGGTGTAAACCAGACCAGGAAGGCGGCGACGATGAAGAAACCCAGATACTTCATGTATTTGTAATAACGCACGCCACCTTCACTGCGCCCCAGACCACACCAGAGATAGTAGTTGGCCGACAGGAACAAGGTGCCGATCAGCACCGCCTGAATGATAAACAACCAGGCGAAGATGCCACCCATCAGGGTGATGCCCATTTGCTGACTGTAAGCGTAGATTTCCGCCACCAGATAGTATCCGGCGAAGGGCAGCGGCAGTAGGCCTGCGATGGCCACGAAGTTGGCGTTGTAGCCCATCCAGTCGTAATGGGCCTTTTCTTCAGGCGTGCGGGCGCTAAGAAACTTGTATGCCGCGTAAGCGCCAATGATCGAACCGCCGTAAGCGATGTTGGCGACAAAGCGGTGCAGGTTGATCGGGTTCCACAGGAAGTTATGCATGGCGTCCCAGACCTGTCCGTTGAAGACGCCGGCGGCATCTACCGCTTCGGGACTCATCATGAAGGTCAGCCACGAATTAGCCAGCAGCATCAAAACCGTACCGACAGCATTGAGCAGAAGCCCGATGGTCAGATGCACCCATTTCCTGAACGGGCCTTGCAACCAGTGCCAGCCATAATAATAAATATACAGGCACGCGCTTTCAGCGAAGAAAATCAGCGCGTAATAGATCATCGTCTCTTTAAAGATAGAGGTCATATAGGCCATGACATGGGGGTAGAAGACCAGCAATCCCATGGTCAAAAGGCCGCCGACGATAGCGGTCAGGGAATAAGCCGTCAGGCTGACCTTGATAAATTCGTAAGCCATATTGTCGTAGCGTTTGTCCCGGGTCTTCATGCCAATGGCTTCGATGATGAAAACAAATATGGGAACGGCCAAAACGAAAGCGGCAAACCAGAGGTGCAACTGGGCCGCGATCCAGACAAAAATGCGGCCGTTAAACCCTAAGAAACTGGGATAATCCTTTTCAGTGGTTTGCGGGGCTGGCTGATAGGGTGAAACGTCAAGAGCGGCGTCTGCTGCTACTTCTTCAGCGGCAAAAGCCAAACCGGCATCCAGTCCGGATGAAACAATCGGAACAATGAACAAGCCCAGCAAAAGCGCCAGCAGCACTCCGGTTATTTTGCTTGGAATTCTCGGCTTCATTTTCATGTTCCCGTTTAGCCGTGAAAGAACAGAGTGAGCCCTTGCGCGCTCATCAGAGCGTAATCAAGGGCGAAGAACAAAACGCCGAACGCGACGGCAGCAACGACAAAAGCTACGAAAGAGTTGGTCACGGTCTTCCTCTCTTATTCAAAGGCGTCGGTTAGACGGCCCTGTCACAGGAACCAGATAAAAAATGCCAGGCAACCACACGCAACAACGCTGAATAATGCCGGGCCTGCCCATGGGTATTTGTTTTCTGGCTCTTCGTTCATATCCATTTCCGTTCAGCAATCCGCGACATTGTGTTTCTTGGTGTTGACCCGGCCTTCGTTCACCCGTAGTTTTTGTTTCATGGACACAGATAAAAAATCAAAATTCGCGAACGGCTTTATCTTCTTTGGTATGGCCATCAATGCCGTCTTTATCGTACTGATCCTGATTTATTACGTATTCTGATCCTGCTATCCCTGTTTTCCCTTGCACTGACACAGATCACGCAGCTTCTTGACCAAACCGTCAATGTCGGCGTCGCTCAGTGTCTTTCCCCAAGGCGGCATCATTTCTGATTTAGAGGCGATAGGCCCGCCCTCGCGAATAACATTGCGAAGGTCGGCGTCAGTAAGTTTGTCCATTTCGGTAGCGTTGTTAAAAGCTCGTGGCGTGACCGGGAAATCCTCGGTCACGTTAATTCCTTTGCCGTCCCCCTCTGCGCCATGGCATTGGGCACAATAGAACTGGAAGACTTTTTCGGTGTCTTCTGCGAAGGCATTGCCCGTCCCAACCGTAGCGGTCATGACAAGAGCCAATGCGAAGATGATGCTTTTGGTTTTCATCGGTCTGTTGTCCTTATTTCTTCGGCTTGAAACTGGCGATATGGCGAGAGACATTTTTCATGTCCTTGTCACTGAGGATGCCGACGAAATTCGGCATGTCTTTGACAGGTTTGAATACTGTCGGGTTTTTCAAATAGGCGAGTATCCAGTCCGGATTCAGGCGCACCCCGGCTTCAACCAGGGATGGGCCGCTCAGGCCGCCCTTAACCCCCTTTTTCTTGTCCGGATACTGATGACAGCCCGAACACGGCATCTTCTTGGTGAAGATTAATTTCCCTTTGGGGTTTTTCTTAGGCTTGACTGATCCCGCCTCGATATCCGCCGAGGTAAGGCTCATCAGAAAATCCTTAACCGATGCAGCGTCCCCGCCTGCCAGCTTGGGGTGATCACCGGGGTTTTTGTCGGTTAGTGAATTATAAGCCATCAGGCGTATCGGTTGAGGATCGGCTAGCCAGCCACCGAGCCAATCAGCATTGAACTTTGATCCCGCGTACCACAATTCAGGCCCTTTCTTGGCAAGCACATCATCGATGGTTTTTTCCTTGGCCGGACCATCGGTGTAATGGCAGTCAGTACACTTGTTGGCTTCAAATGTGGCCTTGCCAGCAGCGGCATCGGCAAAGGCATCGCCTGCCGAAAGGCCCGCCAGGGCCAGTCCTGTCATTATTGAAATGACTGTTTTCATGTTCCTATTCTCCTCATGTCGTCTCGGATTCTGGTTCCGCCTCAACTCTTCTCACCATCCACACCAGCAAGACGCCAGATATGATGAAACCAAGGGCGCTAAAGATGTAGACACTCATCGGAATACCGGCATCGATGAAAACGTAGTGCCATGTTGAGAGGCTCATGATGATGCCGTGTTCGCCGTTGGATCCATCCCAGGCATTCAGGGACATGGGGATGAACTGTCCGGCTTCAAATTGAACATCGTTCTTGTCGCTTGTCTTGCGCGGGCGTTTCATGACCATGGTCCACTGTCCCTGATCCCAATTGGCTTTCGAGACAATTTGCTGCTGGTCTTCCTTTTGAATTTTCGGATTTTGACGCCAGCCCCGGGCATTGGCATCGACGGCGCCATTTCCACCCTGCTCTGCGCTGTCCGCATTCCACATCCACAAATTCACCTGATTGGATGAATCCCCGCGGAAGAAATGGGGCTTTTTGGTTCCCGATGGCGGTTTTACAGGAAACTGCAGGGCAATTGAGTCCCGGAAAGTATTCAGGTCGCGAGCGATCATATTGTTGGCAGCAACATAAGAACTATAAGTGCCGACCTTTTGAATTTCGGCGACGTTCAACTCCTTCGCCGGATCATGTTTGATATCCTTAAAAGGATCATCCCAAGTCAGCTTGAAGGCAATTTCAGTGTCATTGACCATGGCCTGAATCGTCGCCATTTCGATGCTGGGGTTCTGCCAGCGAGGCGGGGAAACGACCTGCCCGGCTAAGCGCATGTCCATTGGCTGGGCATTGTTCCAGGCCTGATCCGACGGATCGACTGGTAATTCACCAGTGGTTTGAAATGCTTCTAGAACCTGATGCTTCGTCAAATCGTGTTGCATGGATTTGATGAAATTGGCCAGCGCCCAGCGATCTTCTTCCGGCAATGTCTTGACGAACGACGGCATGGGCGTGCCGTTGATACCTGAAGTAAAGCGCATGAATATTTGTTCGACTTCGCTTCCCCCCTTGATCTTCCATGGATGGGTGACATTGCGAATACGGATCGGGAAGCCCCAGTCATCCTTGCGGAATTCCTTGTTGCCATCGCCGCGGCCGGTTTTACCATGACAACTCCAGCACTTGGCCCGCTCAAAAATTTCCTTGCCCCTGGCAACAAGTTCAGGGCTGAAAGGCGGCATATTGGCCGGCAATGAAACAGTTTTACCGGTCTTAACAGGATCAAGATCGGGCTCATCAAATTCCATGGCAAAAGTTTTAATATAAGATATGACCTCCCAGCGTTCTTCTTCGGACAATCCGTTCTTGATCAGATCGCCGTCAAATGCCTGCATGGCCGTGCCGGGAAGGCCGCGACTGACGGTGCGGAACAGATCATTATCGGTCGGCAATTCACCGGAAGTTGTCGTGCGGAATTTGTATGTACCGAGGGTAAAGTCGCGGGGCCGCGGATCCAGATAATCCGCTGCCGGTCCACCACCATCACCAAGCAATCCGTGACAGAAACTGCACCGCCTGATGTAGGTTTGGCGGCCTTTTTCGACAAATTCTTCCGTTGCCTCCGGCATTGGTCCGCTGGGAACTGTGCCAGCCATCGCCTTAATGGGAGCCAGAAAGACAAGCAATGTCAGGGCTGCGCCGAAGATTCCGAAAGTCATGTTTGTTATCCTGTTCATGTTATCGGTCCCCACGGCTCAATGTTTTTCAGGAATACGGGGCGTTTTTTCCGCCAAATCGTATTCCGCCATGATGATCAACCAACGCTCTTCTTCGGTTAAGCTGACTTTCCATACGGGCATCGCTGAATCCCAGGGGGTCGCTTCCAGCGGCAATCCGGGGCCGCCATTTTCCACACGCCAGAATGTATAACCTTCGACAATTGTTTCGATGGTTCCGTTGTCCGTAAAGTTAATCGGTCGCAATTTAAAACCATCGGCCATGGGGCCGTCACCGGCCACGCTGTCACCGTGACAGGGCCTGCAATTCATGGCGTACAGGGCGCGCCCTTCATATAACCGCACTTCAAGCAAAGCGGCATGTGCCGTTTCAGCATCAACGTTTCCGGATTCCAACGCCTCCCGGAACTTTTTGATTGCCGGGGTATTAATAGCGAGTAACGGATCTTCCTCACCGGTCTCATCCATCCAGATTTCAAAATCGGGCAGGACCTGTTCGATAAACTGGATTTCACCGGTCTTGGCCTGTTCGATGAATGCCGCGACCTGATCTTCGGTCGGATTGGCCATGGGGTTTTGCAGATCTTCCATCTTCTTGGGAAAGTTGGAAGATGGATGCTGAATGCGCAGGGCAACGGGGGCTGCAATCTTGGGAACAACATTATCATAGACGTACCAGCCAACCGCAGCGGAAACGAGAACAATACCGACAGCCCGAACCGGTTTTGTAAATTCACCCCGCAGGAAGCGTTTAATGGGGCGAAGAAAATCGTTCAAAGGCCCATCGTCAAATGTGACCAGCAAGAACATGGCGATCAACGTCAACACCATATAGATGAAGATCAGCGCACCCGGCACCGGCAGTGGGAAAGGTAATCCGGTGACTTCTCTGGCAACGGCAGGGATACCAAACTTAACGATCAGGTAAATGACGACGACTGAAAGAATGACCGTCCAGAAGCTGTTGAGTCTAGATTTCATCGTATCATTCCCCATCCTTCTTTTTGGCTTTCTGCATAATCATGAAGGCTTGCAGGTCCTGGAAATCCTTGACTGTCATCGCTTCGTTCAAGTCCTCAGGCATAACTGATGCGTTCTCGTCAACGGCCATTGACTTGATGTCCGTCTTGGCGATTTCTTCTTCTTCACCATTTTTCTTTATGATGGTGACCAGTGAGGCATCCTCGGCGGATTTCACACCGATAATCTTCGTGCCGTCCTTGGTTTCAACAGTGTAAGTCTCGAAACCCGGTGTGATTTTTTTGGCGGGGCTCAAGATGCTCTCGGCAATAAACTTGATCCCCTTATCGCCAATAGTGGACAGGTCTGGCCCAACCATAGCTTCGCCCTCAAGGGAATGGCATTCTTCGCAATTGTCTTCCCAGACAACGGCCCCGTTGCCGGGATCGCCACCACCCGCAGCCTGAGCGGCCTGAATCTTGGAATAGAATTTCGTGGAAATTTCAGATGGCGCACTGTTGATCGCTTCCATATCCAGATCACCGCCCTGAACCATCAGGTAAGCGACAATGGCTTTGATCTCGTTCAGGTTGAGGGAAATGGGCGGTGCGTAAACGACAGCCATTTCATTCTTGTATCCGCTAACGACGTAAGCACCCGGCTCAGCCATACTCTCGATCACATAATCAATGGCGGTAAAAGCATTTCCGGTTTTCTCAGAGCGCTCCTTGGCCCGTTCGGCGGCTCGTGCGCCCATCGGCAACGGGAACTTTTCACCAAATTGCCCGTGATTTGGGCCACGTACAGCACTACCTTGCCCGCCCAGGCTATGACATGTGTAACAACGGCCCTTACCCCAATAAAGCGCCTCGCCACCTTCCGGGCTCATATCTACAGCCCCTGTTGGTTCCTTGGCGCCCCCGGAAAGATCAGTAATCGCGTATCCGATCCAGTTGTAGAGAAGAATAGTAATCACCAGAAAGCCGAATACTTTGTAGATTGGTTTGTTCATTCTGCTTCCCCCTCGTTTTCACTGGAGGATGGCTCGCTGTTCACCTTGTTGACCAAATTGCCAAGCCAGAACATAAAGGCACAACCGACAAGGAATAACAGCACAGCGCCGCCGACCTGCTGGGTCATCACGAAATTGGTCGGTGTACCTGCCCAGTCGGAGGTATCACGCATAATTCCGAAAATGTGCCAGTCACCACGCAGACCGGATCGTATAAAGCCCATCAGCCCCATGTTCATGGTGATGACAATGGTCAGCAACAAAAGGGCATACTGGGAACGGGTGGTCATCTTGCCCCACTTCAGGGTTCCCACTTCTTTTGAACCTTTCCACAAGAACATGTCGATGGCGGTCACCAGGATCAAACAACTGATCAATTGCAGGAATTGCGATACCGCGACGTTGCGCAATACAGGAGACGCTTTCTCCATAACGACAAAGCCCCAGACGCCTAGGAAAATGGCAACATTGAAAGCGGTTACCGAAAGGTAGATGCCCTGCGCCAATTTGCCGTGATCGTTTAACGCCAGCACCACACACACGGCCGCCGTTGCACATTCAAAGATCAGCAACCAGCCCATGACGCGCATGTAATAGGCACGGTCGGCAGGCAGGTCTAGTGCCGCCGGGTCCATCGTCATCATCGTTAGCGCATATTGACCGACCAGCAAAATGGCAGCGATACCCGCTCCGATAATCACCAGCTTGGCGGTCTTTCCCTGTTCGCGGATTGATACGGGATCAACCTTGTTGCCACGCCTGTAGAGCAGGAAACTGAAGAAGGTCGACAGAATAATCAGGTTGACGACGGCGTTCTTCGCAGGCATCAGGCCCAGGAATTTCAGCATCGGGTGGTACTGGCTTCCGCCCATTTCCCCAACTTCCAGCGCGGACAGCGGAAGGTTATGGGGGGTTAACCAGATCGCAAAGGACAGGATCAACGCAAACAGGATGAACTTGATAAATTTATAATAACGCTCGGCTCCCGGAATGCGGGTCATGCCGCTCCACAGATAATAATTGGAAATCAGGAACAATGATCCGACGAGCATCGCCTGAATAATGAATGTCCACGAAAAGTCACCGCCCATCATATTGTTACCCATGACGGCGCTGGTCGAATAGACCTCGCGGCCAAGATAATAGCCGGCAAACGGGAGCGGAATCAGGGCCGCCACAGCAACCATGTTGGACACATATCCCATCCAGTCGTAATGGGCTTTGTCTTCAATGGTTTTGGAACCGATAAATTTGACGGCGGCATATGAGCCTGCGACCAAACCGCCGAAGGCCAGATTGCCAAGCATACGATGGATGGCAATGGGGGTGGCCAGAATATTTTCAAACGCCTGCCAGGTGGTGCCGGTAATTTCGAGTGCCGCGTTTACACCGACCGGGCTCATCATGAATCCGGCCATTGAGTTGGCGAGCATCATGATCATGGTGCCTGCAACATTCAGCATGATGCCGATGGAAATGTGCGTCGTCTTCAGATTTTTTGTCATGAAGAAACAGGCGGCGACAGGTACAAGGTAGAATACGATGATAAAGACACGCGTATCCGTGCGCATACCGCCTTCGGGATCAAAGACGCCAAAAGTGAAAGCGATGGTAAGCAGGATGGATACAGCGCCCAGCGCTTTCAAAATCAACTGCAACGGGCGGCCGAATTCCCGGCCCCCTTTCATTGCCTTCCATCCGTAGTAGTAGAGATAGAGGAAGAACGTTTCAAAGAAGAACAACAAGGCATACATGAACATGATGTCTTTGAAGACACCCGCCATGAAACCCCAGAAAGTTGGATAAAGGGTGACCATCGCAAAGGCCATTAATCCCCCAAGGGCCGCAGTCGTAGCGTAAGCAACGCTTAAAAGAGACGTAAATTCATAAGCAAGTTTGTCATATTTATCGTCTTTTGAACGCCAACCGACGATTTCGATAACCAGGGCGAACATGGGCACGCCGAGCACAAAAGCACCGAAGTAAAGATGCATTTGCGCCAGGAACCAGACAAGACGCCTTGAATCTAGCCCCAAGAATTGCCTGTAAACATTTCCTTCCTGGGCAAAAGCCTGAGAGGCAAAAAGAACAAGGGCCAAAAGGGCTAAAACAGCAACACCCGGCTTTGTAAGGCGATTAAACACCTGTTTCATATCCTGTTTTTCCCTTGCTCTATTCGCTTCGCACAATTCTTGCCATGACGTTTTCAGCCGTCATCTTTGAAGGTAAAGCTTTGTTCAAGCGAACCACCCGCCTCAACCGTGATTTTGGCTTTTTGCACGCCATATCGCGGATGCCATGCCTTCAGGGTGTATTTGCCGGCAGGAATGCCGTCCAGAGAGTACGAACCATCTTCGCCGACAACGACTGCGTAGGGATGGGAAGGTGCCATCATGAAGCCGAACATGAAGTTATGGGCTTCGCAGTTAATGCCGATGTAGGGTCCACGCCTGGTTTTCAGATCCTGCACCAGGTCACCCGGATCAGGCTGGCCGAAGTTGAAGATGCCCTTCTTGACGACGCGGCCTTTTTCGACGCCGATCATCTCGCGGGTATTGATGTTGTGCAGCACGCCAGGGTCGCTGTTACGAATGGTAATCGGGCCGGGTTTGATGACCTGGGCCCAGGGATGGAATCGGCATCCCTTCTGATTAATCAGATAAACCCCATCGGTCGGGGTTCCCCAATCCTTGCCTTCCTTGATTTTGTCCAGGAACACGAATGAGCCGCGCAATGCCCCGTCCTTGACATCAACCCAGATGACTTCGCGATCTCCATCACCACAAACTGTCTGATCCTTGGTGATAAGGATTTGTTCGGTAGCATCAGCCGGCAAAGCGCCTTCAAACATCACCTTGCCGGTAACCGTTGCACCACCAGTGACGGCGATGACCTTGTATTTATTCTTGGCGGCTTCTGCGGCCAGTGGGGCCAACATCATCAAGGCGATGGCAGCGGCGAAGCCCTTGCGTATTACGTTTGTTTTCATGGGAGATAAATCCTTTCTTCCTTCAATCCTTGTCATTTACGCGACAACCGGCGCCGCGCTGGAATTTTGACTTCCATTCAGTTCCTCAAGCGCTTCGATCGCCACTTTCCAGAACCGTTTGCTCTGTTCATCATGAAGCGTCTCGATAAACAAGGCGCTGGCGGCTTGCCGGTCGATGCCCTTAAGCATCCGTGCGGCATGGCGACCGTGATAGCCCTCGTGGGCATATGAAAATTCCACCAGGGTTTCGATAACCCCGGGGGCCGCTGTATCGGCTAAGGCCTGCGCGGCGGCAAGCCGGACAGAGGAATCCGGATCCGCCAACAGTCTGCCAACGCCAGCCCCGGCCTCGCCCAGACGCCCGAGAGAGCGAATGGCTTCGCTACGCACGAAGCTATCCTCATCATCAAGACAGTTAATCAGGACCATCACCACAGAGGCCGTGTTGGTTCCTCCCAAGGCACGTACGGCCTGGTGGCGGATGTCCCGGTTATCGGATTTCGCCTCGGCTTGCAGGGCATCAAGGACTTCAAGCGGCATCTCAGATACATCACCGGCAATATGGGCCAGGGAATCGATGCTCGTTTGCCGAAGGTCTTTGTCGCCGTTTAACAATGGATCAAGCAGGGCGAGGGTTACGTCGGGTTGCGAAAAATTGCCAAGCAATCGCGCCGCGAACAGGCGCACATCTTCGTGCAAAACAACATCAGGAACGACCGGGATCGTCCGTCGACCCTTTTTACCAGCCCCTGTCAGACTCAAAAATTCAATGTCTTCTGGCGTCAACTCGACATCATCGGGGGGAGAAACGACCTCTTGGGATTTGAACCCGCCAAGGATTGAATCAAGAGTCGAAGTTGGAATTTCTTCTTCCGGTTCCCCGGCAACGTCTTCATCGACTTCCTCTGCATTTTCCTCTGGCTTGCTGCTGACAGCCTCTTCTGCATCATCTGTTTCAGGTTCCACTTCAGGCACGGGAACAAGCTCGCCGGAAACGGCCGCAAGAAGAGTCTCGCCCGCTGCATTGGGCCAATCGTCCTGGGCGGCCAATTCTGCAATTGCCGACATCGCCTCGAGACGAACCTGCCTGTCCGTGCATGTCAGGATTCCTGCTAGGCCTTGCAGGGCTTCATCCCCGCCGACCATCTGCAGGCCGCGAATGGCGCCGCGCTGGACTTCTGATGAAATTTCTTCATCAGCCAACATGCTGGCCAGTTCCGATGTCGCTTTCTTGGGATTGACGGCTGCAAAAGCAGTCGCGGCGGCAGACGCGATGACAGTGGATGGGGAACTCATCAGTTCGCACAACCGATCATCGAGCATCGGGGTATTGGTCAATTCAGGATGTTCGGTCAGCAATTCGAGCACCGCCAACCGGACTTCCGGGTTCTTGTCATCAAGCAACAGATCCAGTCGGCTTTCGTGGTGGGCTCCGCACAGACGCACCGTTTCAGCACGGACCTGTGGTTCCTCATCAAGAAGCAAGGCGACAAGACGTTCGTCCGCTGGATTTTTTTCGGCCAGGCCCCTGGCCGCAGCGAGACGCACTTCACTTGATGGATCTATGATTGCCAATTGCACGGCGTCCATGACCCCCGGTCCCTCACACCCGGATATCACCGAAGCCGCGTGGCGGCGCAGCCGCGTGTCACTATTTTCAAGGTACGTGGCAAGGGCGCTTACGCCCGAGGAGCCGATCCGGGCCAGGGCTTTCATAGCGGTATCTGTAATGTCGAGCGCTTCATCGTCGTTTATCGCCGCAACGATACCCGGAATCGCGTCATCTACTCCAAGGTTGGCTAGTCCCTCCATAGCCTTTAGCTGCATGTCAAGCCAATCGTCCCATCCGGTTGCGAAGAATTCCTCTTCATCCCAGACGATGTCTTCGTCACGACCGGCCAGAATGCGCAGCAGCCACGGTATGACTTCGTCGTTTCGGGAAGCAGCAAGCGCCGTCATGGCCGCCAGTTTTACTTCCGGGCAGGGATCTCCGATCAAGTTTTCAAGAAGTTGTTTATTCGCTTTCGGGTCGGCAAATCCGGCCAATGCGGTTGCGGCATCCGTGCGGACATCCTCGTCCTCGTCCAAAAGCGCCTTTATCAAGGCATCTACGGCTTTTTCACCACCGATTTTTCCTAACGCCTGGGCGGCGACAGTACGATGGATATCGATACCCCCAAGCAGCACTTCGCAAAGAATATTGCAAACATTGCCATCATCAGTTGCATTGGAGTTTGGCATTGGTGGTATTTCAGTATTTTTTGTTTCTATTTTCACCCCAGCTTCCATTATCGCCTTCTATTCGATGTTTACATTTGTATCGAAAAAAAATCCGAAAACGTGGCCCGGGAAATTAATCCCGGACCACGCCCACGCAGGAGAGATCAGATAATGTCGCGCGGTGCGAAGGACATTGTTCGGAAGGTCCGTTTGTATTTGGACTCTCCGATCTTCTTCACTTTCGCCACACCCATCTTGTAGTTGTAGTTACCGCTGATCCAGTCGACGATACGACCTTCAAGGGCGTTCGCAGGCTGTGACTTATGCAGGAAGTCCATGAACATGACACCCGGCTTGATATGGCGGGTGACAATCGCGACACCTGTTACGGCTGCTTTTGTCAGGACGACATTATCGTTCTTCATTTGACCGGAGAACGAATAGTCACTGCCTTCGATACCAAGGGTGGATTCTTTCAATCCCGGTACCCGGTTCGAGTAGACCATCAGAAGGTCGCCACTTTCGATGCCGCGAGCTTTGGCATCGGCAGGACTGATTTCGACATAGTTGTCGGGCCAGCGTTGATGGATATACGGACGCCGGTCGTCATCGAAGCCAGACTGCCAACGTTCGTTTGTCCGTCCAGAGGTGCACCACAATTCGTCACCTTTGGGGCTTAGCCATTCCCAATAGTCCGAGAACAGCGACCATGGCGACTTCTGAATGTTGCAACGTCCGGTCTGACTGTTGAAATGCGTCAGTTTCTTGTTGAAGACGTTGCCAGCCTGGGCACCTGTCGCCGACAGCTTCCGGGTCGTGTCATGAAGCCTGACGGAACCGACGAGAGTGCCATCCTCTTCCATGGTGACCGGACCCTGAATGCCATCGGTTCCAAGTTCCCGCATTTTTTCATGCAGGGTCTTGCCCTCACGATGGGCTGCCACCTTGACCATGTTGAAGTCCTTGCGGCTGCCGCGCGAGAAGCGGGCGGACTCTTCGGCAACTTCGTTGGAATTCTTCCAGTCGAAGCCGTCATAACCCATGCGTTGGGCAAGTTGGGCAATGATCCACCAGTCGGGTTTTGCATCACCCGGTGCATCATAAAACTTGCTGTACAGCCGCAGGCGTCTTTCGCCGTTGGCGCGCATGAAGTCTTCTTCACCCCAGGTAGCGGCAGGGAAGACGATGTCGGCGAATTGGGCACCGATCGGGTCAACCAGATAAATGTCCTGATTGATCACCACCATGCCACCGGAATCGGCCCGTTTTTTCAGGGTATCGACGATATCCTTCTTGTCATACGAGCGAACCTGATGCGGATTGGCCGAGACCAGTTCCCTGAAACGCTTGGCCAGTTGCTGCGATCCACACATTGACTGGATCCAGGTGGTGCCAATGACGTGGGCAAAACGGGTGTGTCCCGAAATTGTCCAGGTATCGGTATCCAGGGCGCGTTTACGACGACCCGGCACCTTCAAGGGTGATTTGGCACGCGGATACTTACCGCCGCGCTGACCACCGCGTTGATGGCCACCGGCCCGTCCGATCATCTGACCCGGACGACCGCCAGCACCACAGATGATGCCGAGGGCGGAAATAGCCTGGGTGTTGCCAACGTTATTGGACCAATAGAAGCCTTTCTCAATCATGATCGAGGTTTTAGGCCGTTTGCCGTTGACCGGCTTGGCAAGCCATTCGGCTGCCGTGCGGATCTTGTCGGCGTCAACGCCCGAGACCTTGGATGCATTTTCGACCGTGAATTCTTTCTGGGAAAGAAGCCACTTCTTCCAATCCTCGTAGCCACCGGTCTGGAACTTGCCCCAGGTGGTGCGCCACTGCCAGGGGGTATTACGCGTTCCCTGGCCAAAGCCTGAACTGGATCCCCACTTGTCGTTGACCCAGTTCTTGATCCAGTCAGCGTCTTGCCAGTTATTTTCTGCGATAATACGCGCCATCGCATTGACAACCAGCAAGTCAGTTCCGGGAAGAACGTCTAGCCACAAGCCGCCATTTTTCTCGGCGTAAGCAACACCGGCAGTGCGGCGCGGTCCCATCATGATGGCCTTCTGGCCGCCCTGGATGGCTGGCATGATCCATTGAGTCCACAAAATGGTTTTGGTCTCGTAAGGATCCGTACCACACATCAATAGCGTGTCGGCATCGTGCCAATCCTGATAGGCCGGGCCAAAGTTGTCGAAGCCGGCGTCTCGGAAGCCGGGCGTCGATGACACGTCCGAGGGCGTGTCGTGGAACGTGAAATTGGCCGTGTTGATGTGACGCAACGCATACTTGGTAATGGCGTACGTATTCTCGATATATTGATACGAGTATGTTTTAACACCGTAAGCGTTGTCGCCGTGTTTGGCGATCACGTGGCGACCCACCTGGGCGGCGACGTCAAGGGCGAAGTCCCAACTCACCGGTTGCAAAATACCATAAATTCTCATCAAGGGAGATTTCAGGCGATCACGGGTTGGTGTTTGCGGATTGTAGCATTTTTCCGCAATACAACCGCCACGGATCGACGAATCGCCATTGACGTTGACGGCATTGGTATCCTTGTCAGGCAGGATCACAACGTTGTGCGGTTTTTCATCGTGCATGACGACATTGTGTTGAGTGGGGGCGACCCATGATCCTAGCGGCGATACGGGGAAATCTTCCCCGAAGGCGTTCTGATCAGCTGTCGGTCCACCATCTTCAACGGTGGTGGGCCAGCGGTAAACCTTGTAGCCGCAGGCAACAATGCAATAGTCACATGCCGTGGTCAGGACTTCCGCATTTTTTGGCGGAAGCGGGACGTCGGTCTTGGGGATGTAATATGGTGTTGACAATTTATGTTCCTCCCTAACCCTGCAAGTTGTCGTGACGGCCGAAGATCAGGCCGAAAACGCCAACCGCGTAAATGTTGTCACCATCAAGCTCCAACAGGACCTGCGGCAAACTTTGATAAGCCTGACCCGAAATCAGAATCCCGTGACGGGTCAGATCGTAGGTCGACAGATGCAACGGACAGGCACCAAGGGATTTGGTATCGCCCTTGTAAGAGCCTGAGAGAGGCCCACCCTGATGAGTGCAAGTGTTGTTGAAAGCGACGACGTCACGATCGGCGCCGATGCCGCCACCGGCCTCTACGCCAAGCTTGACGATGACCGATTCGGAATAAGCGCCTTCGTCAGGATATGAAAAGTCGAGAGGTTCATCCTGTTTCAGGTCGCTCATCTTGGCGATCAGCTTGCGTGGATAGGTAGAGACCATCGCCGGTGTATTTGCGGCGACGCCAGCGCAACCGCTGAGCATGACGACCGAAACAGTGGCCCCCGATGTCAACAGGAACTCGCGCCGGTTTACCAGGCACTTGCCGCCCTTTTTATCGCTTTTGGCCATTTCGCTGTTGGCCAAATCATGGCTTACCGGAACATCCGATCCGCTCATATGGGTTTCGATAGATTTTGTTTTAGTCATTTTCATATCCCCCTTATCTGACCGGAGCAGGTAATGGTGCGTAGGGTGGAAGTTTCGGCGATGCGATCTTGATCTCGTCGCCGGAAAGAGATTCCAGGAAAGCAACCAGATCTGTGATCTCGTCCTCGGAAAGATTCAAGGGTTTGATCAAATCAGTCTTGTTGGCCGAAAACTCGTTCTTACCGCCACCCTCGTTATAGAACTCAACAACCTCTTGCAGATCGAAGAAAGTTCCGTTGTGCATATATGGCGCCGTGTAGAGCGTATAACGCAGACTTGGCGTACGGAATTTGCCTTTGTCCTGCTCCAGCTTGGTGCGGAAGTAGAAGCCCGCATCGTCCTTGACTTCGCGATACATCTTCTGGGTTACACCCTTGGCATAGTTCTCGAACCGGAAGGTGATCTGAGCCAGGCCATTATCAAGCCAGGTTTCGGCACGTGGAACGCCCAGGTTGTAGTACTTCTGATCGCTGAACAAGGCACCGTTGTGGCATTCGATGCAGTTGGCTTTGCCTTCAAACAGGCCCTTGCCACGAACCGCTTCTTCAGACAACGCTGACTTATCGCCGTTCATATATTTGTCGAAGGGCGTATCGCGTTGCACCAGGGTGCGTTCAAATGATGCCATTGCCCGCCAGGCATTTTTCATCTTCGGATATTCGTCGCCGAACACATCCTTGAACCGTTTGCGGTATTCGGGGATGAAGGCCAGACGCGCGGTGCCGATATCCGTTTCCAGATTGCCGGCAACACCACCTTTGGCGGCTGATGGCGCCTGAGCTTCCAGCGACTTGGCCGAGCCGGCCCAGAACAACTTGCCATAGTAGGCAGAGTTAACGACCGTCTGGCTGTTACGCCAATGTATGGTGCCGGGATAACCGCGGGAAATATCGCCCGAGAATCCCCAGCCTTGTTTAGGCTCATGGCAGGTTGAACACGCCACCGACGCATCGCCGCTGAGGCGTGTGTCGAAGAACAGCAGCTTGCCAAGTTCAATTTTTTCCGGCGTCTGCTTGTTATCGGATGGAATTGGTGGCGGCCCGAGGGCAGCCAGAGGCGCATTCACATCCGCCTGCACTGGACCGACAAGGGCGGCAACAGCAACCCCGATGGCCAGCCCGAAGGTGGTGGTTTTTGTCATAAACGTTGTCATCATCCTGCTCCTAGTTCGGGGTGTTGACCCAATCCGCGATAGCCGTGTAGTTGGCCGGGATTTTGTCTTTCCACACATGTTCTGCACTGGTCAGTGGATCACCACTAAGGGACTCCAGATAGGCAACCAGATCGGATTGTTCGCCTGCTGACATGCCAAGAGGCTTAAGAGCCTTGTCCTTGTTGGCATCCGAGCCACCGCCCTTGTTGTAGAAAGCGACAACATCCGACAGGGTTTTGATCATGCCATTGTGCATGTAAGGCGCTGTGTACTTCAGTTCGCGAAGTGTTGGCGTCATGAATTTGCCAATATCGGAACCGTCAGTTTTGTGTGAACGCACATGTGCACCGACGTCACGGCGAATGTTGAAGATGTTCTCAATACCCATAAACAGGCCGAAGGCGACATACGTATGATGACGCATGGGATCAAACCAGATGTCCGGGTTGTTGGGAACGGCCGTATTATGAGGCTTGTCATCCGTAAAGCGGGTGCCGGTATGGCAGGTATCGCACTTTTTAGCATGGAAAACGTTTGCGCCACGCTTGGCGGCGGCAGACAACGTACCTTTATCGAACGGAGCACCGCGCGAGGTAAGGGTCTTCAGATATTCGGGAATGGCTTTACGAACCGAACCGTTGGACGGTTCGCCGTAACCGGCATCCTTGAACATTTTCAGATAGACAGGATCCTGCTTGACGCGTTCCTGCATGATCCGCATATCCATATTCATTTTATAATCTTCAGTGATCGATTCACGGGTCACATCATTAAGGTTGGTACCCAGACGTCCGTCATGGAACCACGCCGCTTTATGAGCCGTATTGATCAGGGTCGGGGTGTTGCGGAACCCTTCCGAACCCGGGTATGCCTTGGAAAGTGCCAGGCCGTCCGCGAAACCTTTTTCGGGTATGTGGCAGGTAGCACAGCTCTGTGAACTGTCTCCGGAAAGACGCTTGTCGAAAAACAGTCGTTTTCCTAAAGCCGCCTTTTTGGCATCGACCTCGATCGCCTTAACCGGCCCGGTTTCATGAGCGGTGGTGTTATTCGATACTAAAGTGAAAGAAACTAAAACAGCCAAGGCCAGCCCGATATTTTGGGCCCAACCAAGACGCATCAATTTTGGAAAGCATGGTGACATTAGCTTTTCCCTCCCGTTCAAGGCGCTCTTGCTAGCTATAAGATGACGCCTCATTATTCGTGGGCCCCTTAGATAATCTTCGTCGCAAAGATGGTCCCACATCCTCAAATCAGGGGGGGAGTTTGAGCGTGATTTTTTCCCAGATCAATTCGCTAAATTGTTCATTTTATTGACTTTAGACTGCGTATAATGTGCGCAGCCTGCCAACATGAAAAACAACGGTTTAATGGGCTAATTCAAATTGTTTTAATATGCGAAAAGGAAAAATTGAACGTTTCGTTCAACACCGCCGGGATGTTTGAATGATTCGGGGACGTGGTTTTTGGAAAAAACGGAGAAGAAAATTTACAGTTGATCACTCTTCACGAACGAAACCGAATTCACCGATCCGGCGTTCCAGCCGGGGCCGGCTTATACCGAGAATTTTACAGGCTTTTCCCTTGTGCCAACCCGTTGCGACGAGCACCGAACGGATATGATCGCGTTCCAGTTCCTTGAGCGACATACCTGAAGTCTTTCCTTCCGAGGGAGGTGTGAGTTTCTTTCCGCTAACGATTTCCTCTGGCAGGAACTTAATGTTCAGGGAATCCCCCTGAGCGATGACAACAGCCTTCATCAGTATGTTTTCAAGTTGGCGCACGTTGCCGGGCCAGTCATATGCGACAAGGACATCCATGCAATCGGATGCAACACGCTTGATGACCTTGCCTGCTTCCTTGTTGATCTTGTTAACCAACCGCTCGACAATCAGGGGAATATCTTCTCGGCGCTCACTGAGCGGCGGAATGGCAATGCTGAATACGCCAAGCCGGTAGTACAGGTCTTCACGAAATTTCCCGCTTGCCACCTGCTGGGCCAAATCATCACTGGAAGCCATTATCAACCGGCATTCGGCTTTCACCGGCATGACGACACCGGTCGGGGTGTATTCGTTGTCTTCAAGAAACTTCAACAATTTTCCCTGAAGATGGAGAGACAGCGAAGTAATCTCATCTAGAAACAATGTGCCCGTACCGGCCAGATTGATCTTACCCGGTTTGTTTCCATCGGCATTCCCATTCACGATTCCGAAAAGCTCATTTTCCAGGAGTGTGTCGTCCGAAGAAGAACAATTGACTACGACAAACGGTTTTTCAGCATCAGCCGCCGCTCCGGCATTATGGATGGCTCTTGCCACGGCTTCCTTGCCGGTACCCGGCGCACCATGAATATGAACATTTACGCGGTTTTGTGAGGCAATTCCGATCAGCTTGAAAACATATTGTATGCCCGGTGATCGCCCAACGATGATCCCGTGCCGATCATCCTGGGCAAGGATGATGTCGTCTCCTGAATGACTGGTAACCTTGGTGATGGCCTTATCGACGGCGGCCTCCAGCTGTTCAAGGTCGATCGGCTTGGGCACGTAATCGACGGCTCCGCCACGCATTGCGGCCACCGTACTGTCAAGATCCTGAAAAGCCGTGATCATGATAAAGGGCAGTTCCGGCACCATTTCGTGAACTTCTTTCAGGAGCGACAGACCGTCCCGTCCGGGCATACGGATGTCGCTGATCACCAGGTCAAAGGATTCAGATTTGATAAAAGCCAGGCCTTCCTCGGCGGCGCTTGCGGTTTCGACATCGAAGCCATGGTCTTCAAAGTGCAGCTTCAGCGTTCTGCAACTCGCTTGCTCGTCGTCGATTACCAGTATTCTCGTCATCACCGTCAGCCTTATTAATCTCTTTTCGCCGTTGGCAGGGTGAACGAAACCTGCGTTCCAATGCCGACACGCGAGACCAGGGATATTTCACCGCCATGGCGCTCAATGATACCTTTAACGATAGCTAAACCCAAGCCTGTGCCTTTGGTGCGTGTCGTAAAAAATGGTTCCATGACGTCACCAATGACGTCTTCTTCTATACCGCAACCGGCATCTGAAACTTCTATGGTAATCCACGGATTTGCAGATTGCTCCTGTAATTGGCCTGAAATTGTCATAACTCCGCCATCGGACATCGCGTGAATGGCATTTTCGATCAGATTTCTCAAGGCCGCGATAACCTTGAAGCGGTCACAATAAATGCGCGGCAGGCCCTTATCCAGATTACATACGACTTCAATGGCGTATTTCTCGACGATGTGCGACACCGCCGTCAAGGCGTCTTCGATAATCGTGTCGAGTTGATGCCAGTCGGATTGCAGTTTTTCCGGGCGAGCATAACTCAACATATCGCTCAGGAACTGTTCCATATATCGGACCTGATCGAGTCCGATTTGTGTATGTTCCTGCTCCGGGTCACCTGGATTGGAATGCTTTCTGTTGAGAATTTGCAAATTCATCTTGATCGTTGAGAGAGCATTCCTCAGGTCATGGGCGATCATGCTGGCCATGCGGCCAAGGACAGTCAATGAGCGCGTCTCGGTAATTTCCCGAGACCTTTCTTCAACTTCTTTTTCCAGTTGCTCCTGATAAGCCCGAGCCAGGGTAATGTCACGCTGAATACCCAAAAACGAGACAATATGACCGCTCTCGTCGAGAATCGGGCTGATGGTCAGATCGGCTGGATAAATTTCACCATTTTTTTTCTTGTTCCAGACCTCGCCCCGCCATGGTTTCCCAAGCGAAATTGCCTTCCACATTTTGCGGTGGGTTTCCGGGCGTGTCCTGGGCGATTTGACGATTGCAGGCCTTTGCCCGATGGCCTCGTTTGTCGAATAACCGGTAATCCTCTCGAAGGAAGGGTTGGCGTAATAGATTATACTTTCCGGATTGGTCAAAATAATGGCATCGGTGGCGCCTTCAACAGCTTGGGCGAAGGCCGCGAGTTCATTTTCCGACTGACTGACCCGTCGGGCCATACGGTTAAATTCTTCGGCCAGTTCGCCAATTTCATCCGAGCTTGAGATTTTTACCGGATGATCCCTGTCGCCTCGGGCGAACTGGCGAACACCTTTGCGTAAATCATGCAAGGGCTGGGTCATTGTCCAGGCCAACAAACCACCGGCGAACCCAACCAGAATAACACCAAAAAAACCGGTGACAGCAAACGATCCCAGGGATTTCTTTAGCCCTGCGTAGCTTTCATCTGGCGATTGCGTGACAACCACCGACCACCCTGGCAAGGAGAAAACATCTCTCAGGGCGTTAATTGAAGCAATGGGAGCGACGCAGACAAGGCGATCCCACAAACCGCCATCGCTGGTGGGTAGGGAAATCCAGTAAGGTTCGGAACCGGGCTTCAAACCCTTGGCGGGAACAGCATTTGATGGCTTTTTTTTCGATAGGGCGGCGATCAGGAATGGCCGCGCTTCTCCGTGTAATGGCACGCCCGCGTAATCGACAGCAATGGCTTCACCGGTCTGGCCGAAACGCAGCGACATCACATCCTGGGTAAAAATCTTGAAATCCAGTTCAGCGTAGACAAACCCGGCAATGTTGACGCCGCCCCATACCGGCATCACCACTTTCAACAGATTGCTGGAAATGTCGATGTCCAGATAAGTAAAGTGTTCTTCTCTGGATTTGACCTTTAGGTACCAGGCATGGTCCCTGACAACCCTGTCTCCCGTCGTGACCGTCGAACCAATAAGCACACCGCGGTGATCATAAACCGAAAAATCCTTGACCAGGGCGCCTTCAAGGCCGGCCAGAATGGACAGACGCTGGGAAAGTTGTGGGTGAAAGTATTCCTTGCGCAGTTTGCTGTTCGCCGAATTCTGCCATTCCCGATCCAGACGCTTGAGCCGTACTTCGATCCAATCATCGGAACGGTTGCGATAAAGGTGGTTGCCTTCCATCACCGCTTCCGCCGTCAGCACGTCAATGGCGATATTGCGTATCAGGGAAGTTTTCTGCGTTAAATGGTTTTCAAACTGGTCGGAGACCCGGCTTGCGATTTGGCAATAGGTCTGGCCGAGAGTGCCCTGAATCGAAACAAGACCCGTCACATAAACGACAGCCGCAGATATAAGAAGCACACCGACTGCGCCAAGACCAAACCAGGTCGCCAGGCGACCGCGAATACCGAGTGATTTTCTTCCGGTGTCTGATGTCATGCAGCAACCTTCACAAATTTCCTGTTCGCGTGCTTCCCCATCTGGACGTTCGATGCCTCTAGCATGTAACCTCACCGTGCCATCGGCACCCAAGAAACGCATTTACTCTAGACTGACAGTACAATGAATATCAGCAATGACAATAGATCGGGCGCAAGCATACGCCGCGATTTAGGGACAGCCAAAGAGACAACATCCCCGAAGTTCACTGGTGTTTGTCTTTTGTTGTTGCTGGCTTTCGTCATGTCCTTTAGCGCAAGAATGGACGCCAGGGCCTACGAATTGAAGCAACCTGTTGACTCTGGCAGCATCCGGGGAAAAGTTCATATTGGCAATGCCATTCCATTGGTCAAGCGCATGCAAATCTTCAAGGACCAAAAGATATGCGGAACCAAGCACCGGGACATCCCGCTGGTACAGGCGAGTGGCGACGGATTGCTTAATACCGTTGTCTATCTTGAAGACATCTCATCAGGCAAACCGTTCCGGGCGGCTTCAAAGAAAATTACCGTCAACCAGCTTGGCTGCCGTTTTATTCCGCATTTGTCGGTGATGGCCAACGGCGGCGAGATCGAGATTATCAACTCCGATACGATCCTCCACAACATCCACACTTATGAAATGGTTGGGCCCGCCAATTTCTCGGCGTTCAGCGTTTCACAACCCCAAAGGGGGGATATCGTCACAAAGCGCATTGAACTAAAAAGAAGCGTTGGCATGAGAATAATGTGCGATGCCCATGATTTCATGCGTGGCTTTGTCTTCGTTGCCCGCAATCCTTATTACGCCATTGTCGATGGTGATGGCGAGTTCTTCATAGACAACGTGCCACCGGGTACCTATGCAATCAAAAGCTGGCATGGAACCCTGGGAGAAAAACAAGCCTCCGTATCCATCCAGCCAAATGGCGTTGTAAAAATTGAATTTTTTTATTGAAGAGCTTTGTCAGTGGGGGCTCTGTGGGATTAACCGAACTGAACAAACCTGTTGTTTTGGAAAATGTAATCACCGCATGAAAATTACTGGTTTTTGAAATATTTCTTATTAACTTCAACAAAAGATTTTAGTCCGCTTTGGGTCAAAAACGGAAGTAAACAGCACCCTGAAATAACGTCCGCTTTACCTCTTGAAAACGGACATCAAATTCCGGAAACTGGATTTTGTGTTTTTTTTACTTCCGCTAACCGTAGAAAAACGGACATTATCGGGTGGCCACCAAAAAGTCAGCTTTTAGCCAAACTCGGACATTCATCAACTCACCGGGTATATCCGAGAAAAATCGGTTTTTGGTTGGAAGTCACGCGTTTATTTTCTATCATTTGCAGGGTGTGACAAGTGCCATCAGAGGGCCGAGTTGATGACCGTAGAAAATCATTTCAACTGGGAATGGAAGGAACTGGCAGATAAGTCCTGCCTGTATGTTACGGTCAGTGAAGTGGTTGACGACCAGCACTGGATCGCCTTTTTCGAAGAGGTAATGGAAACTTACCAGGACGTCGAAGCCTTTATTATTATCGATATCCGGCATGTCGAAGATCGAATCAGCCTGGAGGGTCTCCAGGGAGTCATCGACATCCTCAAAAGACAGGGTGTCAAAAGCGCCGTTTTCGCCGCCCTCACGACCCACGAATATCACGATTTGACGGCCAGTATGTTCCAATGCTTGGCCGGAATGAGTGACTTCAAACTACAGGTCGACGTCTTCTTCAATGAAGATTCGGCGAGAAGATGGATGATAGAGAGGATCGGATGAGACTAAAGCTGATTTATTGGAACCTTATCCGTGAGATTATCCGAAGCGGCCAATAAATGTCGGCAATGGGTCAAAAACAGAAGTAAACAGCATCCTATAATGACGTCTGCTTAACCCCCTAAAAGTGAACCTGTACTTGCAAATTTTAAAGATAAAATTATTACCCTGGGTTCATCATTATTTAATCAGCATTACTGAATGAGAAATACAGCCTGGTGTATTGTCATCCATTTAATTCCAATAGATCATCCGCACCATTTTCACTTCTGATAATATTTTCACGTAGGTGTGTTATGGATGTTTTGAGTTGACGAAGGCTGGCACGATAGCCGAACCTGAACCCGCTATTAAATAACGGGTGCGCAACAGGATGACTGACTCCCCTTCGTACAACGCAAACCGCTGGCAGCGTTTCTCCGACTGGGACAAGCGTCCGTTGAGGCTCGATCAGTTTGCTGTTGAAGATCCTGAAAACGGTTTCGCCGCTTTTGCCGGGGCCAAAGACCCCGAACCGGGTGTCGCCATCGTCGATGGAAAAATCACATCAATGGACGGTGTCGCTGTTGAAGACTTCGACATGATCGACGCCTTTATCGCTCAACATCACCTTGATCTTGAAATTGCAGAAGAAGCCATGGCGATGGCGTCGGGCGACGTCGCCCGTATGCTGGTTGATATGAATGTGCCTCGTGTAGATTTAACACGACTGGCAAGAGGCATGACCCCGGCGAAGCTCGCCGAAGTGGTCGCCCAGCTTAACGCCATGGAAATCAGTTTTTCCTATTCAAAAATGCGGGCCCGGCAAACACCGGGCAATCAGGCCCATGTGACAAATGCCAAGGACGACCCGTTGCAACTGGGCGCCGATGCCGCCATCGCCGTTGCCCTTGGGTTTGACGAAATCGAGACGACGATGCGTGTCTCCCGTAACGCCTGGTCAAATGCAATGGCCTGTTGTGTGGGTTCGTCCGTCGGCCGCGCCGGTACTTTGTTCCAGTGTTCAAGCGAGGAAGCCGAAGAACTTGAAATCGGTATGGCCGGGTTCACCTCGTACGCCGAGACCGTGTCCGTCTATGGTACCGAAAGCGCTTTTATTGACGGCGACGACACGCCCTGGTCAAAAACCTGGCTGGCTGCGGCTTACGCCTCGCGCGGGATCAAGATGCGCTGTACATCAGGGGCGGCTGCAGAATTGTTGATGGGCTTCCACGAAGCCAAATCGTTGTTATATCTTGAAGCGCGTTGCCTGTGCGTGCAACGCGGTATGGGATCACAGGGAACGCAAAACGGTGGCATCGATGGTGCGCCACTGGCATCCACTGTTGTTGGCGGCGTCCGCGAATTGATGGCTGAAAACCTGCTCGCCGTGTGGCTCGACCTGGAATGCGCATCGGGTAACGACGCCCGCCATTCGGAATCGGAAATCCGGGTTGGCGCCAAAATCCTGCCGTTCCTGATTGCCGGATCAGACCTGATTTGTTCGGGTTTCGGCAGCATCCTGAAATACGACAATTCCTTTAACCCGTCTTCTTTCAACGGTGAGGAACTGGAAGATTTTCTTGTCCTGCAACGTGATTTTGAAGCTGACGGAGGTTTAAAATCGGTCGAAGAAGCGACTGCCCTTTCTTTGCGCACCCAGGCCATTGAGGCGCTGTCCTTTGTATTTGATGACCTTGGGCTTTCAACCCCTGATGAAAACATGAAGCGATCTGTCGCCGTCGCGTCCGGCTCCGACGATACCGATAGTTACCTGCCACGGGCTGTCGCCGACATCAGCGACCAGATCAAAGACCGCGCCATCACTGTCGTCGATGTCATAAAGTCGCTGCACAAGGGAGGATTTATCGAGGAAGCCGAAAACCTGCTTTTTCTCGTCAAGCTGCGTGTCTCTGGTGATTATCTGCAAACATCAGCCGTTGTTCGGGATCGCAAGATCATCAGCGCCATCAACGATCCCAACCTGTACCAGGGACCGGGAACCGGTTACCGGGTCAGTGCTGAGAGACGAGAAGAACTGGCGGCCATTCGTGATGTTCTGGATCGGGAAAGCGTACTGCGGGCCGAAGCCATTTACGAACCGGCCGAAAGCAAACGGGTTTCCTATCACACCATGGGACCGGCAGAGCCCGGAACGAACTCAGCTGAAGTGGTCATCGCCTTAAGTCCCGGCTTCGGCAACGCTCTTTTTAGGACCTTGGCCGGGCACCCGCTAAGTCACGTTATTGGGGAATTGAAAGCAGGCATCGAAGGCGAAGGTGCGCAAATGCGCATTGTCCGCTGTCGTCATACGGCGGATACGTCATTTCTCGGCCTGACGGCGGCGGGATTGTCGGGCTCTGGCGTAGGCATCGGCTTACAAGCCAAGGGAACCGCGGTCATTCATCATAAAGAGCGTCTGCCCCATAACAATCTGGAACTGTTTTCCAATGCGCCGATCACGACTTTGCAGCACTACCGTGGGATGGGCCGTAATGCCGCCATTTACGCCCGGGGCCATATGCCTGACCCGATCGTCGTTCCGACCCATGGGGAAGCGCTGGGTGCGCGTTTCCACGCCCGGGTCGCACTGACTTACGCCATTGAAACCGAAATGACGGAAGACGGGGCGAGCCCGGAATTGATAGACGTGCGTTTAGCTAAGGAAACATCATGACCGGCAAACCCCTTTCCGCCGCCGACTATCCCCTTGCCGAAAAACGTTCGGAATTGGTCAAGGGCGCGCGTGGCAAACACCTGGACGACTTAACCCTTGACGGGGTTGTCAGCGGTGATGTGACCATGGAAGATTTACGGATCACCCCTGAGGCCCTGCATCAACAGGCCGAAATTGCCCGCGCGGTAGGGCGGGGTGAGCTGGCCCAGAATTTTGAACGGGCATCGGAAATGGCGCGCATACCCCAACCGGTGATCATGGAAATGTACGAAATGCTGCGCCCCGGTCGGGCCTCTGACAAGCAAGCACTGATTAATGCAGCGCAGCGCCTTCGCGCCGAATTTCAGGCGGACATATTGGCTGCTTTCATTGAAGAAGCAGCCGATGTTTATGAAAATCGCGGCCTGTTCACGGCCCGCTATTAACTGATATTGAAAGGATCGTTCCCGTGAATTGGAAAACCGATTACCGTTCTATTTATTATGATGGCGCACCCGAACCTGACGATCTGGTGCTTAAGCCTGAAGAAACCGCGCTGCTTGTTATCGATGTTCAGAATACCTACCTGAAACGCCCGGACCGTGATGGCTTAAGTGCCGACGAACAAAGCAGCTACGACGCCTGGACTCCTTTTCATGATCGTATGCGCGATAGTGTCATTCCCCGCACCCGGGAGCTTCTCGATTTGTGCCGCGCCAGCGACATTGAGTGTTTGTTCGCCCGCATCGCCTGTCATACAACGGACGGTCGCGATCGGTCTTTAAGTCAGAAGATGCCCGGATGGAATAACCTTCTTTTACCCAAAAACGATGAACCCTCGCAAATGGTCGATATATTGTCGCCGCAGGGCGATGAAATTTGTGTCACAAAAACCACAGATTCAGCGCTAACAGGAACCAATTTACGGCTGATCCTGAATAATGTCGGGATCAAGAATGTCATCTGTTGTGGCATCTTCACAGATCAGTGCGTATCATCAACGGTAAGAAGCCTGGCTGATGAAAGTTTCAACGTCATTGTTATTGAGGACTGTTGCGCAGCGGGATCAAACGATCTGCATGACAAGGAACTGGAAATCATCAATATGATTTACTGCCATGTCATGTCTGCCGCAGAACTAAAACAAATGATGGGTCTTAAATGACAGCAAACAGGCCGTTTTTTCGTGTCAAGAACCGCCTACCAAGGGTCAAGACGGTTAGTTAGCGTGGGCATAGTGTATTCTTGATAATTGTATGTTGTTTGTTTTCTGGCACCGTCCATTTGGCAGCCTTCAAGGCCTTAAAAAACAAAAGAGGCAGGGGCGCAAACGGGGTTCTAAATTGAGCTCTAAACAGGCAACCACTCAGAAAAGAACAAAATAGGGAGACAACAATGTTCAAAAATAAAATTAATCGTCGAAACTTTATGCAGCAGACGGGTGTCTGGGCGGCAGCAGCCGCTGCCGGAACGTTACCCAAGTTCGCCCACGCTGCCCGTGACAAGGAACTCAACATCTACTGTTGGGAAGGTTACAACTCTGATGATGTACTTGACCCTTTCCGTCGTGAATTTGGCGCCAAGGTTCGTGCTGAAGGCCTGACATCTGATCCCGACGCGGTCAACCGGTTGCGGGCAGGGGAAACCAAGGTCTGGGATCTGGTCAATCTGAACAATCCCTGGGCTCGTGAAATGATGTATCCGGAAGGCCTCATCAAACCGATCTCGCGTGAGCGTTTCGAGCCCATGTACAAGGATATGATGCCGGCATTTCATCCCCCCTACTCTTGGGCTATGGACAAATCCGGCAAGGAATTGCTTGGCATGACCCAGCGTTTCGGCCCCTTCAACTTCGTCGTCAACACCAACAAAATCTCGCGTTCCATGGGCGAAGATCAGGGCTTTAATTTGTTTCTTGATCCCAAGATGAAGGGCAAGTACGGCATCCTCACGTATGATAACTGGAACATTTATCACATGTGCATCGCCGCCGGCGTCGATCCCTTCAAGAAGCATTCGAAGGCGGAAATCGCGGCCTATGCCAAGGTCTGTAAGCAAATATTCAATGGCGCCAAGCTGTTGACTGATGATCTGGTTGCCATGAACCTGGCGATGATCAACGGCGAAATTGATGCTTCCTTCACGGGCGGCACCTACACCGCTTCTCCGGCACGTTTCGACGGCGCCAAGCAAATCCGTGGCATCACCCCGAAAAAGGGACCGATGAATGGAAAAGGCGGTATCGTCTGGATTGAATTAACCTCGGTCGTTAACAATCCTGATCCTTCCGGACTGTCAGAAGACTTCCTGGCCTACGTGCAGCGCCCCGATGTCTCCAAGAAAGTGGCGTTTGCTGAAGGCACCTACAACCCAGTCACCCAAATGGGGTCGGATAAAGTAATGGCACAGTTCAACAAGGAAGAGCTCGATGCCATTCAGTGGGATACGCTGGAAGAGGAAATGTCCAATTCCACGGATTATGATATCAATCCGGATTATGCGGATATGTATGATATTTATTCCGCTGCCAAGCGTGAACGTGAAAGCTGAGACCAGAACGCAAACGCTTTGAAGATGTTTTACCGTTCCGGGAGGATTTATGACAGACAAGGCTGAGACGTTCCTGGAATTGAAAGGTATCACGAAGAAATTCGGTGAGTTTACCGCCGTCAGCAACGTGAACCTGCAGATAACCGAAGGGGAGTTTTTCACCCTTGTCGGTCCATCCGGATCGGGAAAGACAACAATGATTCGTTTGCTGGTGGGCATGGACCTGCCCACCAGCGGCGACATCAACCTGAAGGGGGCGCGGCTTAACGATGTCCCCGCAAACAAACGCCCCACCTGTATGGTGTTTCAAAGTCTGGCGCTGTTTCCGCATCGCAGTGTCGGCGAAAATATCGAATTTCCTTTAAAGATCGCCAAGGTCGCACCGGCACAAAGACGCGAGCGTGCCCATGCCTTGCTTGAGCAATTACACCTGCCTTTGGATTTTTACGACAAGGGTATTAACCAGTGTTCCGGTGGCGAGCGTCAGCGTGTTGCATTGGCCCGGGCACTGGCCTTTGACCCGGAACTTCTGTTCTTTGACGAGCCGCTTTCGGCCCTTGATTTCAGGTTGCGTAAAGCGCTGGAAAAGGAACTCAAGGACATCCACCGTGAAACCGGGAAGACCTTTGTCTACATTACCCATTCGCTGGAAGAAGCGATGGTGATGTCAGACCGCATCGGCATCATGAAGGACGGTGAACTTGTCCAGATTGGCACACCCCATGAAATTTATAACAAACCGATCAACAAGTTCGTCGCCCAGTTCATGGGTGAGGTCAACACCCTTGAGGTAGAGGCCACGGGCCCGACAACCGTGCGCGATATCCACGGCGAAGGGGATTTTGAGGTCAATTCAATGCCGGACCAGTTTAGCCGGGGTTATTTGATTGTACGACCCGAAGTGATGAAGCTAGGGCCCGGGGCATCCGGACTTCCCAACATTTTAAAAGGAAAGTTTTTCAACGACTACGCCTTGGGTTCGCGCATGCAGTACCAAATTCGCTCGGATTCGGGCGATCAATGGCTTGTCGAACGATTGCAGGACGAAGTCTTTGAGGGCACTTTTGGAGACACGGTTTCCCTTGGCTGGCGACCGGAAGATTCAATTCTGGTAAGCGATTAAATCCAATGGCTGAACAAAGCAGCAACAGCAAATGGCGATTTAACCCGGGCTCACTGGCAGCCATTCCGGTCTCTCTGTTTCTGCTGATCGGTTTTGCCGGTCCGCTGGCGATGGTCGTCGGGTACAGTTTCATGCCCGCCAAGACGTTCTCGCTGCTGCAAATTCCAACCCTGGAAAACTATGTTTCGGTTATTGCCGACAGCTACTACCTGTCTTTCCTGTGGTCGCTTTTACTGTCTTCCACGGCCGTCATCCTGTTGTTTGTGATTTGCTACCCGATGGCATACGGAATGGCCAAGTTGTTCGGCAAGTGGGCCAACCTGATTACCGCCCTAATTGTTTTGCCGCTGCTGATTTCTGAAAATATTCGCCTCTTTGGCTGGGTTCTGATCCTGCTCAAAAATGGTATTCTTGACGGTACGCTTAAATATCTTTTCGATGTCTCGGCATCCGGCCTTTTGTTTACGGTTCCGGCGATTGTCCTGGGCATCGTTTATGTCTATCTGCCGTTTATGTTGTTTCCGCTGGTTATCGGTATATCGATGGTGCCAGAAAGTTTGAAAGAGGCTGCCTCCGATCTTGGCGCTTCGCGCTGGCAAATATTCAAAGAGATCGAAATTCCCCTGTCCATGCCGGGAATCATGATCGGCGGCATCCTGACCTTTATTCTGGCCCTTGGGTCTTTGGCTGAATCAAAAATTCTCGGCGGGCAGGCTGTCATCATGATCTCTGATGACATCGAAAGCTCCTTCACTTTTGCCCAGAACTGGCCCAAGGGCTCTGTCCTTTCGGTTTTGCTGATTGCCCTTTCCGGTATCATCGTTTTTATCCTGTTCAGGAAAATTGATCTTGACCAGATTATCGGGCGGCGGTGAGCACGATGAATGAACAACAAAAACGCCGCCTGACAAAAAACCTGATCGCACTGTGGTCGATATGCGTTATCGGATTTTTGTACGTGCCGATGATCGCCGTGGTTCTGGCATCGTTTTCCAAGCAACGCTATTTCCAGTTCCCAATCGCTAGCTGGACTTTGAAATGGTATGAAAAGGCCAGCAGCTCCCTTTCCATTCGTGATTTGTTATGGACTTCGGTAAGCGTCGCCTTGCTGGTGACGCTGTTTTCCATCATCCTGGCTTTTTTCGGTTCACTGGCTTTTGCCCGTTACGAATGGAAGGGACGCAAACTCTATCAGCGCCTTATTTTGCTGCCGATCTTCTTTCCTCAGGCGGTCCTTGGTCTTGCCCTTTTGTTATGGTTTTCATCAATCGGCATCATCCCCAACTGGCAAACCGCCGTATTCGCCCACATGGTCTGGATCGTCCCCATTGTCACCCTGATCATGTCGATCCAGGTGTACAGTTTTGATCCGGCCCTTGAAGAGGCCGCCTTCGATCTTGGCGCAACCCGGTTGCAGGTGTTGCGGGAAATCACCCTGCCTATTCTGTCCCCGGGCATTGTTTCGGGCGGCTTATTCGCCTTTCTTTTGTCTTGGGGAAATTTTCCACTTTCGATGTTTACCACCGGCGCCGACCAAACCGTACCTGAATGGCTGTATGCCAAAATGGTTTCCGGATACACACCAATGGTACCGACCCTTGGTTCCTTTACCATGGGAAGCGCCGCTTCGGTGTTGATCATTGTTTATCTGGTGTGGTTTGTCTTGCGCCATAAAAATGCAAAACTACAACAAAATCCAGACGAGTAGGGAGAGTGACATGTTGACATCAATCAGTGGGCGTTCGGTTATTGTTACCGGTGGCAGCAAGGGTATTGGCAAGGGCATTGCCCGTGTTTTCGCCAATCAGGGCGCCAAGGTTTTAATAGTTTCGCGCACCCTTGCCGAAGGTGAGGCCTGTGCCGAGGAACTGGGTAACGGTGCCAGTGCGTTCGCCGCCGATGTGTCGGACTGGGATCAATCCCAGGCCATGGCCGCCGAAGCTGTTGAGCGCCATGGTGGTCTGGATATTCTGTGCGCCAACGCCGGTTGTTTCCCGCAAACCAACATTGAAGACATGGACCCGTCCGAATGGGACATGGTCATGGGCACCAACCTCAAGGGTAATTTCCTGAGCGTCAAAGCCTGTCTGCCAGCCTTGATAAAATCCGATCAGGGCCGCGTCGTCCTGACCTCGTCAATCACCGGCCCCGTAACCGGCTTTCCCGGTTGGTCCCACTACGGGGCGTCAAAATCAGGACAGCTTGGCTTTATGCGCACGGCCTGTATCGAGCTTGCAAAATACAACATCACCATGAACGCCGTCATGCCGGGCAATATCGCCACCGAAGGACTTGCCGATCTGGGCGAGGATTACATCAAGACCATGGAAGCCTCAATCCCCCTTAAAAAGATCGGCGTCGTTGAAGATATCGGCAATGCGGCCCTGTTCCTGGCGTCAAAAGAAGCCAATTACATTACCGGCCAGACAATTATTGTTGATGGTGGACAAATTCTGCCGGAATCTCTCGAAGCGCTCGAATAGAGATTAGCTCCCGATAAGACGCCTGCGCATCGCCCGCGGGCTTTCGCCAGTCCAGCGGCGGACCGCTCGTGAAAAGGCGGAAAGTTCCGAATAGCCAAGCAGGAAGGCGATTTCAGATAACGGCAGATGGCGTTGCTTCAAATAGGCATGGGCCAGATCGTAGCGAGTCGCCTGTATCAGTTCTTTATAGGTTAATCCGGCAAGAGACAGCTCGCGCTGGATGCTGGCCGATGACAGTTGCAGGGCCTCACCAACGATCTCCAGCGAAGGGCAACCTTCGGGCAGTTTCATCCGGATGACGGATCTGACGCGATCGGTGACGGACTCAAAACCATCGCGCCCGGAACCCAACTCGGCAAGACAAGTCTGCATCATTGTCATCAGGGCAAGATCACAGCTTGGCATTGGATGATCGAGAATTTCTGGTTTGAACACCAGTGCATTGACCGGTTGAGAAAAATAGGCGGCGGCGCCGAAGGCATTTTCATGGGCTTTGGCGGCTTCCGGTTTTGGGTGCTCGAAATAAACTTCCTCTGGCGTCCAGTCCTGACCCAGGCATTCGCGGAATACATTCAGAAACATACCGAGTGACAGTTCGGCATCCTGCCGTCTTTCAACAATTTCCGGGGCTGTAATCTGATATTCAAACATCATCATGCCGTCATTGCGCGAGCGCAGGTTGAGCATGGAATTTTCCTGATGATAGGGAAAATAGCTAACAAGGTTTTCCAGGGCTGCGCCCAAAGTTGGCGAGGTGACACCTACATAGCCCCATAATCCCAAATCCTGGGGCTTGAACTGGTTGCCGAACCATAAACCGAAATTCTGGTTTTCCGTTCGCCGCGCCGCTTCTTCAAACAGCCGGCAAAAAGATGAAAGCTTCAATTGCAGAGTGGTCTCGCCAGCCATGGAAGGGGCAAGCCCGGAATTTCCGAAAATGCTGTCAATATCGCCACCCTGTTCACAAATATGATCGACGATTCCAGTGGCAGCGGAAGCCAATATCGCAGGCGTAGAGGGACCGACCGATGAATTCGGCGACGCAAATTTCACAGCCTGCAATATATCTCCCATTCACCATCCCCAGCCGTCACGGCATTGATTTTGCCGATCTGCCAAAGATCATTGCATGAGGAAGGCCATGGGATCAAGCTAGGGTAGGTTAAGTTAACCGAAACGCAATAAATATGCTTCACACAAAGGGACGGTTCCACGGGTGTATTCTACGCCCATCGATTGCGCCAGATCCGTCTCGTTATGGGAGCCGATCCAGGCAACAAGCAGTAAACGGCGCAGCATCACAAAGGTCGGGATTTCATCTTCATCTTCTTTGGGAAGGTCAATGACTTTCCGGTAACCGCGAACCCAGGCTTCAAGTAACTCCGGAACTTCCGGCTTGTGTTCAAAAAACGAAACGGTGGTGGCGCAGTCATAAAGCAGCCAGCTAAAACCACTGTCGTCGAAATCAATAACCTTGGTGACGTCGCCATCAATCAGCAGATTGGCGAGGCGCATGTCGCAGTGAATTAAACCAAAGCGCTCATCCGATTTGCCAAATTTTTCCAGGCGGCGGCCGATCAGATCGACGGTTTTGGCGAAAACAGTCTCAATTTCCGGGGTTAATCCCATACCGTTGCGCCAGAAACCCCAGTGCGGGGTATCGCCCAGGCTGGTGTCAAAATCCCATATCAGGCGTTCAAAAAAGGCGGGCTTTTGCCAGCCCCTGACATGTAGGTGCATACGCGCCGTCATCTCGCCCAACACTTCAAAAGGGGCCCTCAAATCATGCTGTTCTTCGTCCGGCTCCTCGCCATCCTCCCAGGCGAATAAAACCACATGGCGCTGGCCCGGTACTTGCGCGTGCGAGACAACCTGGATGATCTCGCCATCCTTTCCGGCAATGGGTGTTGGCGTCACAACCGCACCGTCTTCGCGCAGGGCCGACGCCCACGCCAGTTCAGAGGCAATGGCAGCCTTGCTGTGATAGCCTTCCCGGTGGACACGCAATGCCCAACACTGACCCGATGAAGGATCATCGACGCGGTAAGTCGCATTTTCAGACAAATTGATGAGTGTTGATTCAGAACCGGCGGGTAAATCAAAATGACCAAGGGATTGCATGGACAGGCCGTGCAATCGACGGAGCTGTTCTTCGTAAGGTAAATGTTCAAAATCTGACATTTTATCTTCAGGCCCCGAAGTCGAAAGTTCTATGACTTTAAGTCTATCACCCTGGAATGGTCATCACTAACCCTAGCGTTCAGGCAGTGGCATTACTTGACATCAAGACGCGAGGATTTGACTGACGTTGGGGTTAATTCAGGCGCAATAAAAGGCGACGTTGTTGTCTAAAAAATGATTGTGCAGGTCTGTATCCGGATCATCATCGCTGATAACAATATCCAGTTCGCTTAGGGTGCATAACTGTTGTACGCCCTGCTGAGAGAACCGGAAATGATCGATCAGCAGCATATTTTTTGATGATTGTTTAAGCATCGTCTTGACCATCCAGCTGGTTCTGGAATCGGATTCCGAAACGCCGTCCGCTGACAAACCGTCAGCAAAAAACACCGCCACATCAGCATTATACCTGGACAGAAATTCCGTCGTCTCCTGACCCCAGCAAAATCCTTCCAGACGGTCCACATCCCCCGGCGCCAGTACGACCCGCAAATTATCATTATTAACCAGTGTCAGGGCTTCACGAATGCCGTTGGTGATAACGGTCAGGCGTTTTTCGGTTTCGGCCAGTTCAAGGGCCAGTAACAACGCCGTCGTTCCGGGACTCAACATGATAACCTGTTCATCCTGCAACAGGTCATGGGCCTTGCGGGCGATGGCCTTGCGTTCAGGCACATGCTTATCTTGGCGGGCCTCAAAACTAAGGACATTTCCGACCGGAATAACAACTGCGCCACCATAGCGCCGCTGTAACTGGCCACTGTCACACAGGGCATCGAAATCACGGCGGATGGTTTCCCGGGACACGTTCAGCTTGGCCGCCAAATCACGGATCATGATGCCCGGATCAAGGTTAATTTCCTCGAGCAATTTCTTTTGCCGGTTTGCTTTCTTTTGTGCGCCAAGGCCGGTCATTAAATTACGCTTACCCTTATCCTGAATATCAAAGTCTTGAACGTTCGGCCGTGAAAAGTCCAGAGATTTTGAGTAAATGTGGCATTTGCCAGTGAATACTATGCATAAAATCTGGCTAAAAATGGTGATTTATTGATAAACGCTATAAAAAATGTTGCAAATGGCACAAAAAATGATAACGTTCACACAGCTCCTATCAAGCTTAAGGCGAGGCACCCCGTGAGTCAGGCAAAACTCGATTTTCTTGAGGCATCAAAGACATACTGGAACCCCAACAAGACGGAGTTCTGGCAGGATGCCGGTATTGATCTGGTCATTGATAAACGCGAAGGCTATTGCTTCCACGATATGGATGGCAAGCGTCTTATTGATGTCCATCTTAACGGCGGCACATACAACCTTGGACACCGCAATCCTGAACTGGTTGAGGTCCTGAACGCCGGGGCCAAGCGCTTCGACATGGGCAACCATCATTTCCCGGCCCTCGCCCGCACGGCATTGGCGGAGGCCCTGGCAGAATGTACGCCAGAGGGCCTGCAATACACGATCTATGGCGCCGGTGGTGCGGAAGCCATTGAACTGGCCATAAAATCGGCACGCAACGCCACCCAGAAGCGCAAAATCGTCTCTATCATCAAGGCCTACCACGGTCATTCAGGGCTGGCCGTCAAAACCGGTGACGAGCGTTTCTCCAAGACGTTTCTGTCGGAAGACACGCTTGATGAATTTATTCAGGTTCCCTTCAACGATCCCGAAGCCATGGAAGAGGCGCTAAAGGGTCGTGATGTCGCCGCTGTGATTATGGAAACAATCCCCGCGACTTATGGTTTTCCCATGCCACACGAAGGCTATTTGCCAAGCGTCAAGGGCTTGTGTGAAAAATACGATGCCCTGTACATCGCCGATGAGGTGCAAACCGGGCTGATGCGCACCGGCGAATTGTGGGCGATCACCAAGTACGGGGTGACACCCGACATCATGGTCGTCGGCAAGGGCATTACCGGCGGCATGTATCCCATTTCGTGTTGTGTTGTTAACGAACGCGCCGGAGCATGGCTTAAACAGGACGGTTTTGCCCATATGTCAACAGCCGGCGGGGCCGAACTGGGTTGCGTTGTCGCCCTGAAAGTTCTTGAAATCACCCAACGACCCGAAGTCGCTTCCATGGTTCGTTATATCGGTGATTTTGCTCGCGCCGGGCTTGATGAAATTCAAGCCCTGTACCCGGATTTCTTCATCGGCATTCGCCAGAACGGGGTCATTCTGGGACTTGAATTCAATCATCCCGAAGGTGCCAAGCTGGTGATGCGGCGGATCTATGAAAACGGCGTTTGGGCCATTTTTTCGACCCTGGATCCCAGCGTCTTGCAATTCAAACTGGGCATTTTAATGACCCAGGGCCTTACCGAAGACCTGTTGCGCCGTATGGAAACGTCAATCGGTCAGGCCCGCCAGGACATGCTCGAAATGCGTGGACGGAAAGTATCTTAGATGGATCCGCAAATCGCCCAGTTGGTAGACATCAGCCAGTCACAAGTCGCCATGCAGGCGCGCGCCGAAATGGTCTTGGAGCGAGCCCGCTGGGCTTCCCAGGTCTTTCAACGCTACGACCGGCAAAAAACCATGGCCATCGCTGACGCCGTTGCCCATGCCGCCCATGCAAAGGCTGCAGAATATGGTGAATGGGCGGTGCGTGAAACGGGATTTGGCGTCGCCGAACACAAGACCCTCAAGAACGAACTGAGCAGCATTCCCCTTGTTGACTACTACCGCGACTGGAATTTCATCGACCCGCGCACGGATGAACGCACCGGTGTTATTGAAATCCCCAAACCAGCGGGCGTGATTTTTGCCCTGGTGCCTTCGACAAATCCCATATCGACGCTTTATTTCAAAATTCTGTCGGCCCTGATGACACGCAACGCCATTGTCATCAGCCCCCATCCGGCGGCGCTGCAATGCTGTGTCGATGCGGCCAGAACCCTTTCCGAAGCGGCAACCGCCGCCGGTGCGCCGGAAGGCATCATCCAGTTTCTCGAAGAAATCAGCCTGCCGCTTGTTGATGAATTTATGAAGTCGGAAAAAACCGATGTCATTTTAGCCACCGGCGGCACCCCCATGGTCCGCGCCGCTTATTCATCATCCAACCCGGCCCTGGGGGTTGGTCCTGGAAACGCGCCGGTATTTGTCGACGCGACAGCCGACCTGAAAGCTGCGGCCGGGCACATCATTGACAGTAAATCCTTTGATAATTCTGTCCTGTGCACCAATGAATCCGTACTGATTACCCTTGATGATGTGGCTTCAACACTTGAGCGTGAATTAACCCGCGCCGGCGCCCACGTTTGCAAGCCCGAACAAGCCGACGCCCTGCGTAGTTATCTGTTCCACGAACGCGGCTTTAACGTCGAAGCTTTGGGTCGTGACGCGACCTGGATTGCTGAACAGGCAGGCTTCAAGGTCAACCGTAACACCAAAATCCTTGTCGCTCCCATCAACATGATCGGGGTTGGCGAAATGTTGTCACACGAAAAACTGTGCCCGGTGCTGGGTTACTTCGTCGCCAGCAGCGTCAATCAGGCGTTGATGCAGGCACGGGCCCTGTTGAGGCTTTCGGGGGCCGGACATTCCGCCGCCATTCATTCAAACGACACCCAGACCATCACCGACTACGCCGCCATGGTCGAGGTCTACCGAGTTGTCGTCAATGCCCCTTGCAGTCAGGGTGCGGCAGGTTTTGCCACCAATCTTGCACCAACATTTACTATCGGCACCGGTTTCTTTGGCCGCTCGTCAGTTGGCGAGAACGTCGGACCGCAGCATCTTGTCAACTGGACACGGATCGCCTGGCACAAGGACGGCGGCCCCGTTGACAGCACCGTCATGGGGCAACTAAAGCATCCGGGGCCGCTGCCCAAAGCGCCCGCCGATGGCGTTCCCGGCCAAAGCCGCCCCGTTTCAATGGTTCCATCGGCCAGCAGCGCACAAAGTACGCCGCCCCGTGATGATCTGCGCGAACAAATTCGCCTGATCATCGCCGAAGAACTTCGCGATGTTTTGAAGGATTGACCGGTGGCAGAACTCAGATCATCAATTTTTATCGACCAGTTGCAACCGCAGACCCTGAGCTACATGAGCACCTGGATGCGCGGCTCATTGCCACGCTCGAACGTGGCGGCACAAATAATAGAAGTTGCGCCGGGACTGGATATCGAAGCACTGACCGATATTGCGATCAAGCACACGGGTGTTCAGGCGGGCATTCTGGTGGTCGAACGGCAGTTCGGTTATCTGGAGTTTCATTCCCGCGACACGGCGGCGGTGAAGGCCTCGGCATCAGCGGTGATGGACGCCCTGGGCGCGTCAGCCAGCGACGCCACCCGGCCAACAATTCTCGGCTCCAAAGTGATCACCAATATCGACCATCAACACGCCTTCCTGATCAATCGCAACAAACTGGGTTCGATGATCATCGCCGGTGAAACCCTGTATACCCTTGAGATGCAGCCTGCTTCTTACGCCATTCTGGCCGCCAACGAGGCCGAGAAGGCGGCGCATATCAAGGTTATCGATTTCCGCATGATTGGCGCCAATGGGCGGGTTTACCTTTCCGGCAGTGAAGCCGATATCCCCAACGCCCGGGCGGCGGCTGAAAATGCCCTGCACCTGCTTGGCGCGGAACAGGGGATTCAATGATGGCTGACCCGATGATGGCATCCCTGGTTCGTGAAGTGCTGGCAGAGGAACTGGCCCGTATTCGTGGCGACAAGGCGTCCGCCCCGCAACAATCGGCGGTCCGGGAGGAAAAAGTCAGCATTTCCAGCGATGCCGATTTGCAATTGCTGGTCAAACAGGTTCTGACGATGGCCGATAATCCGGCTGATCGCAGCGCCCTTGAGGGTGGCAATATTGTCTTCCGGCTGGCAAACACCGCAGCGTCCGTACAGGGTCAACTTAATGCCGGCGGCGGTGGCAGCCACACCTTTGAACGTGGATTGCTTTCCGAACGCCTTGTCGATCAACTTCCGGCAGGCATCAAAATACTGCAACTGGGAAAACATGCACAAACGACGCCGTTGGCGCGAGACCGCTTAAGCCAACGCGGCATCTTGATTGAAAGGATGAAACAATGATTAGAGGACGGATTATCGGCCGCATCTGGTCGACAAAACGAATCGACTCTCTGCCCCAGGGCGCTTTGCTTGAGGTCGAGATTGATGGTGGCCCCCGGGTGGTTGCATTCGACCCCCTTGGCTGCGGCGAAGGCGAAGAGGTCCTGATTACGCAAGGATCGGTCGCCGCCGGATATTTTGAAGGATTCAAGGCCCCTGTGGACGCCTTGATTATCGGTTCCATCGACGACCATTCCTGATTCCAGGGTCGTCACCATAATTGTTTATTTTGAAGTAAGAAGAGGAGAAGAAAATGGCTAATCAAGCACTGGGTATGATCGAAACGAAAGGCTACGTCGCCGCGCTGGCGGCTGCCGACGCGATGGTAAAAGCCGCCAACGTCATCATTGTCAAACGTGAAGAAGTCGGTGATGGCCTTGTCGCTGTTGTCATCTCGGGTGATGTGGGGGCCGTCAAGGCGGCCACGGAAGCTGGTGCTGAAACCGCCGGTCAGGTCGGTGAGCTTGTTTCGGTTCACGTTATTCCGCGTCCCCATCAAGACCTCGACAAGCACTTCACGTCGAAAAAATAAACTTGGGCAAGCTCAAACGGCCCGCTTTCCTGCGAAGCCAGCGTGGGAAAGCGGTCGCAGAGCCTTGCGCAAGAAAACGGGTTTCTAAATGACCGAACTACGTGTCTATCTTCCTATTGAGGATCTTCAACCCCAATTCGCGGCGTATATGTCAACGCCCGTGCGGGCCCGTGGCTACCCGCCCATGCAGGGTGATAACAGCCTGATTATCGAGGTTGCCCCGGCCCTGGCCATTCACAGGATTGTCGATCTGGCGTTAAAGGAAGCGCCTGATATGGAGCCCGGTATCTTGTTCACCGAGCGGCAATTCGGCCTCCTTGAGCTTCATTCCAAAAACAGCAAGGAGCTTGCCGGGGCGGGCCAGGCGATTCTTGAGGGGATCGGCGCCAAGGCAACCGATCAGTTGGCCCCGGCGACTCTTTATACGGACATCATCGAGAACATCGCCGACCAGCACGCCATTATTTTGAACCGTATGCGCAATGCATCGATGATCCTGCCAGGCCAGGCCCTGCTGCTATACGAGATGGCCCCGGCGCTATTTGCCGCCGTCGCCGCCAACGAAGCCGAAAAAGTAGCCCCTGAAACCACCATCGTCGATATCCAGATGATGGGAGCGACGGGCCGGGTCTTTATGGCCGGGACACCGGATGACCTGAAAATTGCTCAAGCAGCTATCGACAACACCCTTCAAGGGATTAATGGCCGAGCAAAATAATATTAGGCGATACCCCCCATCAACAACGAGGGCGTGGCCGGTCATAAAGTCGAAGCGATCGGATGTTTCCTCATTCGTAGCCCACCGTCGCCATATCCGATCATGGCTAAAAGCGGACTAACTTAAGACCCGTCGATAATGTCTGCTTTAGGGGGGTAAAGCAGACATTATCCGACGGTTGTTTGCACGTCTGCTAATAGCCAAAAGCAGCCGTCTGAGAGAATGGTTCTTGCGGACTGAATTTACTCACACAAGCACCCATTACCTGCGCGTTTGGTTAGTTCATCAAAGAAAAACTCGAAAAAACCGGAGCAAATTTCTAGATACCCATCAGGAACTTCTGCTTTTAGCCAGCAACGGACTCTAGAGGCTGCAAAATCTGCAGCGTCAAAAATTCTCTCTGCTTGCTTTTTAGTGATCCACTTCGTCTGTTTCATGGTGGATAGGCGCTGACGTCAAACATCGCACTGTGACGAAGGATGTTGTTCCGCATTTAGAAAATCGAAAGGCGCCATTTTTAAAACTTTAGTCGAAACACACGATTGACCAGAGCGAACAATCCCAAGCCCGAGACAGGTGTGACTTGTCGTGCCATTGGGTGAGGAATAGGCCGACTCAAGGTAATTTCCGTTATGACTAATAGGGGGTACTGTTCGAGTTGGGTCAACGGGCGCTGTCAAAGCCAGCATGTTTTTGAGTCCGCTCATCCACCTGATATCTCGAAGTCGCGGGCAATCAGACCAACACAGTCACCGGCACTCACACCGCCCTGTGCGCGGCGACAAATCAGAACCCCGTCTACGCCAGATTCGATCGGTAATGGCTTGGTTTGCAATAAGTCAAAACCATGAATTCGGCCGAGAAGAGATCCGCGGCTGACGTCGCCCCCGAGCTCGATCACCGGCTCGTAGATGCCGTCGATGCCGGCCATCACAAAAGATTCAGCCTCCTGCGTTTCCATCAAGCGCGTTTCCTTGGGTACCTCCTGCTCCGTCCCGATATCCATCTCCAGCACCTCGAAATGCGCTAGAATGCGGCGCACGCCGAGTTCTCCGATAGCGACAGCGCGTGGGGAGATACCGCCGCCTCCACCGAGCTCGGTGGTAATCACGAGCTTGCCTTTCGATTCGGCCGTGTAGTCAAGCAGTCCATAACTGTCAATATCGCTGGCAACAAGCCCGATAGGCGCGGCAAATGCCCGCAAAGCACTGAGCGCGCGCGTGTCTCTATCGTGATCTCCGGTGCGGTGCGTTGCTGCAAGAGGTTGGTATAGAAGAGATTGCCCACCCGAATGGAGATCGACCACGATATCCGACTCGGAAAAGAGGATCCGGGCGACGTAGTCGGCGATCATCTCGCTCGGTCCCCCATGGATATTTCCCGGGAATAATCGGTTCAGATTGAGGCCATCGAGGGGTGAGTTGCGATGGCCGGCTTTAAAGGCTGGAAAGTTCAATGCTGGAACAATGATGAGCCGACCATTCAGCAAGGTATGGTCAAGGTTTTGGGCGAGGCGCGTGAGCACAAGTGGGCCCTCGTATTCGTCTCCGTGAACGCCGGCAATGAGCAACACTGTCGGTCCTTCACCCTTGCGAGCCACAGCAATCGGCACACTTACGACTCCGTAGGCTGAATCGTTGGTTGAGATAGGTACGTGAAAGTGACCGCAACGAAGCCCCTCGGCGCCAAGGTCGATTGTCGCTCTTACCCGTTCTTCAGCCATTGCTGTTCTTCGTCCTACCAGAGCATTTAAAGTTTGATTCGAATTGTTACGCTCGATATTTGCTATAGTGTCCAGGCCCGCGTCGATCTGCCGTGCGATCAAGGGGTCTTACCATAACCTTCAATGGCCATCAAGCTGACCGTGAGCGGTGTTTTGCCGCGTCGATGCCTGTGGGTGTTCGCGGCCCGGCAGGCGGATGATAATTATTGACTCCAGAAACTGTTTTATTTACCGTTAAATGATACTTTATCGTTAAATGTATGTCTTGAAGGTTTGACGAAAGCATCGGATCTGTTGGGGGCCAAGAACAATGGACGGCAGCAAGACCAGTGTAGGCGTAATTCTTCCCGACGACGGTCCCTTCGATTACGAATGGCTGCGCTTGGAGCCGTGGCTGGCCGAGAGCCGCTATCACGACGTGACGTGCCTCGTCCAACGGTCTCCGGCTGATGGGATCATGGCCGAGGAAAACCTCAAGGCGATCGGTGCCGTGGACGCCCTGGGACCCTGTGCGCGAAAGCTCCGGAAGGCGGATGCCGAGGTTCTGCTTTGGGCCTGCACCAGTGGCAGCTTCGTTAAGGGATACTCCGGTGCCCGGCGGCAATTGGAGGAATTGTCGGCGCTCGGAGGCTGTCCGGCGACAAGCACGTCGATAGCGATGGCAGAGGCGATGCACAGCATTGGGGCCGACAAGGTCGACCTCCTCAGTGCCTACTCCGACCCCGTCACGGCCTTGCTGGTGGACTTTCTGCGCGACAGCGGTATCGCCGTCGGCCTCGTCAGTAGCCTTGGCTGCGATGTGACCGAGGAGTCCTTCGCCATCGATATCGAGCGCGAGGTCAGCAGCTTCGCCGAAGAATATCCAAGCCCGCTGCCCATCCTCGTTCCAGACACGGCCATTAATACCCTCGATCTTTTGGGTCGCCTTGAGGCGGCTGCGGGCCGGGTAGTTGTAACGGCGAACCAGGCCTCTCTTTGGCACGCGGTCTATCTGATTCGTGGCGGAGGCGAAGATATCGTGCGCGCATTTCAATGCACGGATTCGCGGGAACCGGCGTGATGAATTGGGACTATGTCGCGAACCTCAACTGGGCACTTGCCTGGGAGTTCCGGCAGGCGCTGTACCAGGGACTCCTCATGACGCTCACCTTCTTTTTTCTGGGCGGCGCTCTCGGCACTACGCTGGCGCTGGTCCTCAGCGTTTGTCTACGGAGCACCTTGGTGCCGCTGCGCTGGGTCGTGGTCGCCTTTATCGAGACTTTCCGTAACATGCCGTTGCTGGTACAATTGGTCTGGATTCACTTCGCGTTGCCGGCGTTCAGCGGCATCAGGACCGACGTTTTTGAGAGCGGGCTAATCGCGCTCACATTCAACGTCGGTTCATACGTTGCCGAGATAATCCGGGCTGGCATCGAGGCAATACCAAAGGGCCAGTGGGAGGGCGCCCGCTCGCTCTCCCTTGGCGGCTATCCCACTTGGCGCTACGTCATCCTGCCCCAAGCGTTCCGCATGATGCTGCCGGCGCTTGCCAACATGACAATCAGCCTTCTCAAGGGCACCTCGATTCTCTCCATAATCTCGATCGCCGAGTTGATGAGGGCGACCACGCGGATCAGCACCCACACCGCGCGCCCGGTAGAGATGTTCACCATCGCCGCTGTCATCTACTTCATTTTCGGCATTCTTTTCGTCCGCGCATTCGCGTGGTTGGAGCGCCGCTACGAACTGCGGACGTTCTAATGGCAGAAGGACCGCGAGAATCATGAACCTTGACTGGACCGTCGTAACCCAGAACTACAGCCTGTTGGCGGAGGGGCTTGGGGTCACCCTCCTCGTCACGGCAGTGACCCTGGTGTTCGGGGGGCTTCTCGGCCTCGTCGTCTGCGCGGCTCGATTATCGAGTCCCCGCGTCCTTGCTTCGGCGGCCCGCGGGTACATCTCCTTCTTCCGCGTCACGCCCGAGCTGGTGCTAATTTTCTGGATCTACTTTTGCCTACCACCACTCTTCGACTTGCGTCTCTCCGCCTGGACCTCGGGCACGCTGGCGCTGACCTGCGTCGCGGCCGCCTATATGGCCGAGATCTACCGGGCCGGTATCGAGGCGATACCGCAGGGCCAGATCGAGGCCTGCCGGGCTCTCGGCCTGCGTTGGCTGCCGATTTGGTTGAAGGTCCTACTGCCGCAGGCGGTCCGGCGTATGATGCCCGCGTTCCTCAACTACTTCACCGAAATCCTTAAGAATTCGACCCTGTTGGCTGGCATCGGAGTCACTGAGCTAGCCTATCAGGCCTACACAAAGGGAGCCCAGACATACCGCTATCTGGAGTTGCTGTCGGCTATTGCCATCATCTTCTTCTTGATCATCTTTCCTATCAGCATGATCGTTCGCGCTGGGGAGGCTAGACTGGCGAGGAAGACCGGAAACTAATACCACCGCCGGCACCGCCGGTATCGAAGTGGGGCGTGGCTCCGAACCCCGGAGAGGCCCTTAAACCCGAAGAAAACAAGGAGGAAGTTATGAGACATCTAATTCGAAACGGCCTGTTGGCACTTATCGGCTTTGCATTCGTTTCCGTGGCTTCGGCACAAACTTCGCCGACCATCGACAGTATCAAGAAAGAGGGCGTGATCCGCATAGCCATGGCTGATTCGCCGCCGTCCCAGGCGAAGAACCCGGCAACGAACGAATGGGAGGGCTTCAACGTCGAAATGGCCAATGATTTAGCCAAGGTCCTGGGGGTCAAGCTCGAGATCGTGGACGCCACCTGGGCGACCCTGATTCCCGGGCTGCTAGCCAAGCAGTATGACCTTTGTATGGTCGATATGTTTGCCACGCCTGAGAGGGCGCTGGCCGTGGTCTTCACAGACTCCTACAATACCCTCGGTTATTCGTTCCTGGTCCGGGCCGATTCCAAATTCAAGACCTGGCGCGACCTGAATGCCTCGGGAGTCACGATCGCGACGCTCTCGGGAACCTCGGGCGAACCTTTCGTGCAAACACGCATGCCGAAGGCAGAGATGAAGTCCATGGTCTCGGACAATAACTACGCGCCGCACATGGAGGTGATGAACGGCCGCGCTGACGCCCACATCACCGACCACATTAACAACCTATTGTTCATCAAGAACAATGCGAGCGCGAACCTGCGCACAGTGCCGGAGGATAAGCCACTACTCAATGCCACGGGCCTTGCCTACGCCACCCGGCCCGGCGACCCGCACTTCCACGCATTCCTCAACACCTGGATCAGTTATTTGCGGGATTCCGGGCAGCTGGAAGAGTTGCGGCTCAAGTACTTCGAATACTAAACACAAGGGCATGGACGGGGTAGCCGAGCTCCCCGTCCTTGTCGCCCTCGGCCACTTTATCTGGAGGAAACCCATCATGCCGGAAAGACCCACCCTGATCCGACTCGGTTTGCGCAAGCGGGTGTCGGAAATCGTTCTGCGACTGCGCTGGGACCGTTCGCCCCTCACCTGTGCGGCGGTGGTCCGCCAACTGCCGGTTGAGAACCAAGTCTGGCACGCCAAGTACGCGAACAACGAGATCTACACCCTGACGCCACCATTCGACGAACCGCCGCCAGCGGAATGGGGCTGCGTCTATCCGGGCCCCGGCGATCTGCTCTACATTCCGATCCCTTCGGGTGCCTTCATTCCACCCGGCGCACCGCCGATGGACACCTCGAAAGGGCTCGTCGACTACGGCTATTTCTACGAGCGGGGTAACACGCTCGCGGCTGGGCCAGCGGGGCCGGTTCCCGGGACTATTTTCGCGACGGCCAACGCCGTCGATGATGTCGAGGCCTTCGCGGAGAGCTGTTCTGACGTCTGGTTCGCCGGCGCGGTGGGCGAGCGAATGTTCCTAGAAGTCCTGGAGTGAGGTTGGCGATGATAGTCGACTGCCACGTCAACATCTGGAACGACGAGCAGGTACTACCCAGCTACCACGAGCAGTTGGGGCGTATCCGCGAGCTTTCGATTCCTGCCAAGGCCGACGCCGAGACCCTGGTTAAGGCACTCGCCTGCGTCGACAGAGCCATCATCTTCACCGTCCGCTACGGCGACACCATCGGTGTCGAGGGCGACGACCAGGTGACCGCGGACGCCGTCGCGCGCTATCCGAACAAGTTCGTGGGTTTCGCCTACGTAGACCCGCGGCGCCCGGATTACATGGGTGAGCTGCGCCACGCCGTCGAATCCCTCGGCCTCAAGGGGGTCAAATACGGGCCGATCTACAACGGCGTGGCCCTCGATGACCCGCGCATGGAACCGGTCTACGACCTCTGCGAGGCCAACAACTTGCCGCTTACCATGCACATGGGGACCACCTACACGCGCCTCTACAAGGCCGATCTGGGCCGTCCGCTACATGTGGAGGACGTGGCGCTTCGTCACCCCGAACTGAAGTTGGTCATGGCCCACATGGGACATCCCTGGTTCGAGGAGTGTGTGGCGATCATACGCAAGCAACCCAACGTTTACGCTGACATGTCGGCCCTCTACTATCGCCGTTGGCAGTTCTACAACGTCATGATGGCGATTCAGGAATACCAGGTCCCCGACAAGGTTTTTTTTGGCAGCGACTACCCCTTCTCGACGCCGGAGGAGGCGATCGAGTTGACCCGCCAAGTGTTGGACGTGGGGGACGCCGCCGGCCTGCCGGCGGTTTCGCGCGAAGTGGTCGAGCAAATCATTCACGCCAATCCCTTTGAGCACTGGTGGCACGGCGGCTTCGAGCCAACCCAGAGAGAGGGGGGGGAATGAGCAGACCGGAGAAGCGCAGGAGACAGGCCAAGCTGCGCGACGTGGCGGCGCTGGCCAAGGTCTCGCAGATGACGGTCTCGAACGTCGTCAACGGTCGCTATGGCGCCATGTCCCAAGAGACCCGAGAGCGCATCGAACGGGCGATCGCCGAGCTCAACTACAGGCCGCGCTCTGCGGCGCGGGGCCTACGCTCCGACCGTTGCTTCTGCGTCGGCATGCTGATCGTCGATCGCGCGCCGACCTACCTAGCCGACCCCTGGATCACCCAACTTGTCGCGGGCCTCAGCAACCAGCTGAGCAGCCACGGCTACAGCCTTCTCGTTCATGGCACTCCGGTGGCAAACCTCGCCAACTCCTCGATGCTGCGCCATGTGGCTACCGACGGGCTCTGCGTCCTGCTCTCGGGCCGACGGCGGGAGCGGAACTTGGCGATAGATATGGTCCGTAACCTGGGACAGCCGGTTATCCTCTTCCAGGAAGTGCAGACTAGCAAAAGCCCGGACCTCTGCGTGCTGCGCCAGGACGATCGTGGCGGTGGTGAGATGCTCGGAAAGCTGCTGCTATCCCTTGGCGCACGGCGGCTGCTGATTCTCGAATCGTCTTGGGAATGGCCGGCGCTAAAGGAACGTTCGAAGGGTGTGCGGGCGGCGATCCGGCGGTTCGGCGACGGCGGCGAGTTCAAGGTTCTGGGCTGCGGCATGGCCGGTTTCAGCGAGACCGTGGAGCGATTCCGGCGGCACCTGGCGAAGCACGATCGACCCGATGCCGTGCTCGGCGGTAACGATCAAATGGGCATCGCAGCGATGAAAGTATTGCAGGATGAGGGCGTAAACGTGCCGGGCGAGGTCATGGTAACGGGCTTCAACGCTTTCGATTTCTGGGCCTACTCTTCGCCGGTGCTGACCACGGTCCGATCACCCGCCTATGCGCTCGGGGCCAAGGGCGGCGAGATCATGATCGCGCGCCTGGCCGGCGGCCGCCTACCAGAGAGCGAGCTGGTGCTGCCGGTGGAATTGCAATTGGGCGAGACTACGCTCTCACCCTTGAGTACGGACAAATAATAGAAATGAATCCAACGAGGAGAAATGCGATGGCCAAACTCGAACACACGATTGAAGACATAACGTCCAAGCTTTATACTGCCGTGCTCAGCGACGTGCTCGATTCCTTTGGGCTATTCCACCAGGCCATGCGGCCCTTCGTCCGTCCTTTGGATGACTCGCTGGTGCTCTTCGGGCAGGCGCGTACCGGGATGTATATGAACGTCTGCGATGTTTCGGCGGGGGAGAACCCCTACGAGGTGGAGATTGCCTTGGTCGACGACCTCCGGCCCGGCGACGTGGCTGTGTTCGGCTGCGACGGGCCGACAGAGCGCATCGCGCCCTGGGGCGAACTGCTGACGACTGCGGCGCTGGCTCGGGGGGCGAGCGGATTCGTGACCGATGGCTTGGTGCGAGACGTCCGGTTGATCCGTAACCTTAAATTTCCGGTGTTTCACGGTGGAATCGGTCCATTGGATTCGGCTGGGCGCTGTCGCATGATGACGATGGATCAGCCGATTGATTGCGGTGGCGTTGGAGTTAGATCGGGGGACTTCGTTTTCGGTGACGCGGATGGGGTTGTTGTCGTCCCACAAGACTCGGCAAAAGCCGTGTTTGAGCTTGCTTTCGAGAAGATACAATCTGAAAACGTATCACGCGAGGAATTGCGTGCCGGCAGCTACTTGAGGGACGTTTATGAGAAATATGGCGTGCTGTAGTACTCGCAGTAGGACAAACGACTGATAAACTGGTCCAAATCGAGCCTCCAGCGGTCGTCTTTGACATGTAGTTTTTGGACCTCGACACGAGCTCCCTAAATACGGAACGCTTCGTCTATATTGGGCCAGGCCGGACTGATCGACACTACATGATCATCAGTATCCACCAATGTTATCGCAACTAGCGCAAGCCTTTGCATTCCCGACGCCGTTACTGTTATTTGTGCTATTTGGGTCTTGATGCCATAAATACGCTGCAAATAGTCGGAGATTTCCTGCCGTAACGACATTTTTTCGCTGTTTGGTTGATAGAAATGGTCATTTGACCGCAATGCCTGAATGGCTGCGTTAATGGCTATAGTGGAGGTTGGCCAATACCCTTCACCGAACCACAAGGGGATAACGCCGTCCAGTTTCATCCCTTCTTCCGCAACTGTGCGGATCAAACTTGACTGAAGTGCACTGACACGCTTGCTAAATTTGTTCAAGCCTTTTACTCCGCTGCAAAAACGACTTGTCGTTGCGTGCCGAGACCTTCGATTCCTAACGTGACCACATCACCGGCTTCCAGAAATTTTGGTGGATTTTGTCCGATTCCCACGCCCGGTGGTGTGCCAGTTGAAATGACGTCACCCGGTTGAAGCGACATGAACAGGCTGACATAGGAAACGAGGAATGCAACCTGATACACCATCGTCATAGTTGATCCATCTTGAAAGCGATGATTATTTACGTCCAGCCATATGGAAAGGTTTTGCGAATTTTTGACTTCATCACGAGTTACTAGCCAAGGCCCGATTGGTCCGAATGTGTCGGCAGACTTTCCCTTTACCCACTGGCCCTGTCTTTCAAGCTGGAAGGAACGCTCGGAAAGGTCGTTAATTACACAGTATCCTGCAACATGGTTAAGGGCGTCCGCTTCGGAAACATTTAGTCCAGGCTTTCCGATCACCACGCCTAACTCTACCTCCCAGTCAGTTTTTGTGGAACCGCGTGGGAGAATTATTGGATCGTTCGGCCCACTGATTGCACTAGTCGCCTTCATGAAAAGGATCGGTTCAGGCGGCAGGTCCATGCCCGACTCTTCTGCATGGTCAGCATAATTAAGTCCGATACAGATGAATTTTCCGGTCTCGCCAACACAAGGTCCAAGACGGGTATCAGCGCTGATGACAGGCAGTGCGGAAAGTTCGGCATCTGCAATGGTTTCCAGTCCGCCGTCCAATAATGTCTGGCCTGCAATATCCTTCACCACGGAAGACAGATCGCGAACAGTACCGTCGACATGTAGTATTCCAGGTTTTTCAGCACCTATTTCACCAAACCTTAAAAGTTTCATAGTTTCTTCCTTACTTAAAGGGCAAAACCGCCATCGATTATATGTTCGACACCTGTGGTGAAGCCGGATTCATCTGATGCCAGGTAAATTACCAGCGCTGCAATTTCCCTAGCCAAACCTAAGCGACCCATCGGTTGGCGTGCAATGTAGGCCTTTCTGGTGGCGTCATAATCGCCGTCTTTATTCATACGGTTCTCAAGTGACGGGGTCTCTATCGTTCCTGGACAAATCGCATTACAGCGAATGCCCTGCTGGATGAAATCTGCGGCAATCGATTTTGTCATGCCAATGACTGCCGCCTTGGTGGCGCCATAAACAAAACGATTTGGTGCGGCGATAACAGAGGAGACGACCGAAGACATATTGATAATCGACCCGCCGCCATTTTCCAGCATCACCGGAAGGAAGGCCCTGCACATCTGGTACATGGCCGTGACGTTGAGGCTGGTCGAAAACTCCCATTGCGCCTCATCACAATCCAGAATAGTTCCCTCGGCGACAAAACCTGCGCAATTGAAAAGAACATCGATCTTATCAATACGTGCAACAGCGTCAGCGATGGAATCCTGATTCATCACGTCCAGAGCGAATACCTCAAGTCCCTCTGCAGCGAGACCTTCAAGCGAGTTTTTATTGATATCCGTCGCGTATACGGTTGCGCCCTCGGACTTCATAGCGAGCGCCGAAGCGCGTCCAATACCTTGGCCGGCTGCTGTTACCAGCACTTTTTTCCCTTTAAGTCTCATTTCTTCTAAACCTTATATTTGTCGGATTGCTTGTTTTTTTGGTCGGTTATCCCAGCACTGAAAACTGCATTCCGTATTGATTTTGCGATTTCGGGAGTAAAATCCCATGGTGACTGAGCGGTCTAAATTATTGAGATGGAACTGGAGTGGAGCCGCATCTTGATCGTGGCCGGCTTAGCTAGCCGAGATCAGATCAGCCATTATTCTACCAACAAATGGGGCGCTTTTAAACTGGTTTCCGTTTGTGCTGGTGGCCATGTAATATCCAGAAAGAGCGGATTTACTTCTGACCATCACCATGATTTCCGGCTTCAGCACTATCGTTGGTGCTCTGTGTACCTGGTTTGCCAGCATGTATCTTGTTGAATCTGATTTAGGCAGCAACGCCCAGACCAACATCTTGCTTATTGTCTTCCTGTCGATATTCGTCATCGCCGCCATACCCATGGCCTTTGTCATCCTCGGCAAGGACAAAGGCTCATAAAGCCCTCACCTGTCCTGCCCCCCTATAACTGAACCACTTGTGGTATGAATATTTCAGATATTTTGGGAGGAATTAATGACGCGGAAGCGATTTTCAGAAGAAGACATATTGGGGATATTACGGCAGATAGAATTGGATTTGGCGGGTGGTAGTGCTGTTGAGATGGCGATCCGGACAGCTGGCATCAGTGATGCGACGTATTATAAATGGCGCAAGCGTTATGGTGGGATGGGTAAATCAAAGCTCCATGAATTCAAGTCGTTGGAGAAAGAGAATGAGCGACTGAAGCGTATCGTGGCTGAGCTTGAGCTGGATAAATTAATCCTTAAAGAAAGTCTCGATTATTTAAAACCCAGAGCCTGACGACTGCCAATCTGCGTCAGGCAATAATTTATGTTCGTCAAAAGTTGGATACCTCTGAGCGACGAACTTGCAAAACGATTGGCTTAGCCCGTAGCACCCAAAGATATGGAACCGTCGCTAAGAACGATGACGATGATCTGGGTTTATCAATGATCAGACTGGCCAAGCAGTATGGCCGGTACGGCTATCGCAAGATTGCTCAATTGCTTCGCATGGAAGGTTGGGTGGTTAATCATAAGAAGATTGAACGGCTGTGGCGGGAAGAAGGTCTGCAGCTGCCTCATCGCCATAAGAAACGGAAGCGACTGTATCATAAGAATAGTTCTGTTATCCGATTACGTCCTCAATATCCCCGTCATATCTGGAGCATCGACTTCGTTCATGACAAGCTGAGCAATGGCCGTAGCTACAAGATGCTGACAGTCATTGATGAATACACCAGAGAGGCCCTGTGTGTGGCTGCAAAGCCGAGAATGGGACATGCTGAAGTACTGGATGCGCTTTATCCTTTATTCCTCAAACATGGAAAGCCACATTACATACGCTCTGATAATGGTTCAGAGTTTATTGCCCATGATCTACAAGCCTGGCTCAAGAAGGTCGGCATCAAGCCGATCCAGATCTATCCCGGCAGTCCTTGGGAGAACGGGTATAACGAACGCTTCAATGGAACGCTCAGAAGAGAGGTCCTCAATGCGGAATGGTTCTCGACAATTAAACAAGCTCAGATCGTCATCAATACCTGGTTGAAACAATACAATCACATCCGGCCTCACCAGTCGTTAAACATGAGGCCGCCGGTGCCAGAAACTCTGCAACAAAGTGGTACATAACAAGGGGGCTAGACACATCCATTGACGTATATTTCGAGTTCATCATGGCTTCATCTATCTCCCCTTAAATAGGGTTAGTATTTTCTCACCATTTTGTCACCTAATTTGTCACCTAATTAAAGTTACAAAAGAAAAAAGACTTAGAGATTTCTCTCTAAGTCTTTGATTTTAATGGTAGGCGCTGAGGGATTCGAACCCACGACCCGCTGATTATGAGTGAGATGGTTCTGTAGAGCCTACCGCCTGACAACGCGGCAATAAACGTAGCAATTATTTTACAGATCCTGAATAGTACGCGGATGCTTAAACAAACAAAAACCCCAATAAACAATTAAGTTTCAAGGAGTTATTTGTTGGTTGCGGGGGTAGGATTTGAACCTACGACCTTCAGGTTATGAGCTTTAAGGCCGTGACATCTTTTGAGCTAAATCCCGCGCTTTAAGATTTGTATACCGCTTTAGAGATTGCAGGTCCTTGTGCCCTGATACGGCGGCGACTTCCATTACGTTCCAACCCCGTTCGAACAGTCGTGAAATAGCCTCATGCCGTAAGTCATGGAAATTAAAGTGTTCCATATCTGCTCTTTTCCGGGCGCGTTCATAAGCGCTTTTGATGCCTTCGGCGCTGGTGGGAAAAACGTATCCCTTTAGCGAGCGGGGAAGGTCTTTCAGGGTTTGTAACGCAATTGGCGACAGGGGTACATCTCGAGATTCGCCATTTTTGGTGTCCGGCAGATGCGCGGTTCGATCTTTCAGGTTGATGTTCTCCCAGCGCAGGTCCAATAACTCGCCTCGCCGCATGGCGGTTTCCAGAGCTAGGATGACGGCCGGTTTAACCCATGAATTCCGACAGCCGTCCAGGGCGGTCATCAGCGCCTCTTCCTCGCCGTCCTGAAAGCGCATGATTCGATTATTTTGCACCCTGGGTCGGCGAACGTCGGAGATCGGGTTTTCAATAAGACCGAGGCGACGACGGGCGCTTTCTATAACGCTGTGCAGGAGCGCCAGTTCTCTCTTCACAGTGGCGGGTGCCTTCTTTTCTACTTTCAGGCGGCGGTCCCGATAAGCTTCGAAGTCCTCGATCTTGAGAGTCGCCATGGCGTGTTGGCAGAGCTTCGATTGATCCCGTTTGAACTTTTTCAGCCGCAAAATCTCGGAATCGCCGCCCTTGTGATCGGGCGCGATGTTGTCGATATAGTTTTGGATGACTTGATTCAGAGTCTCGCGTTCGGCCCTTGAGCGGTCCACGAAAACGGAGCGTGTCATTTCCGACTCGATGACCGACACCCAGGCTTCCGCCTCGCGTTTGGTTTCGAACGTTTTCGCTTGAGAAGGATAGCCCCGGCGGCGAACTTTCGCCTGCCATTGATAGGGGCCGCGTTTCATTATGGTTGCCATGGGCGCTGTTCCGTAATTGCTTTTACGAGTTAATTGTCCCAAATTTGTCCCAAATAAGCAATCTTAATAAATTGGTGACTGTTAAGTCATTGAAAACATTGGCGCACCCGACAGGATTCGAACCTGTGACCTCTGCCTTCGGAGGGCAGCGCTCTATCCAGCTGAGCTACGGGTGCTCCTTGTTTTTAAAGGGTTTTTTTGACCCTTAAGCGGCATTCTCGTTTTCAACCGTGACCAAAACGTGACCAAATGCGTCCAAAGCCTGGATAGCCTTCTCCGCATAGTCGGGAGCGAGGTGAGAATACCTTTGCACCATCTCGAACGACTTGTGTCCGGTCAGGTGCATGACCTCATACAACGGAACCCCGGCTTGTACAAGTCGGGAAGCAAACGTATGGCGAAGATCGTGAAACCGGAGGTCTTCCAGGCCCGCTCGCGTGCGTGCCCGGTTGAACGCCGTCTTCATGCTTTTCACCGCTTTCCCCTTGTACGTGAAGACTGGGCCGCTCTGTTTAGGACTTAAGGCCGCCAGTGTGGCGCGTGCCCGTTTGCAAAGCCTTATGGACCTGTCTTCCCCGTTCTTGGTATCCGTAAAGCGTATCCGCCCGTTATCCAGTTCCACGTTCCGCCAGTCGAGCCCTAAAAGTTCGGACAGTCTGCCGCCGGTATCGACGGCCATACGAATAAGGGGAACCAAATGGGATGATGCCGCTTGCGTAAGTTTCTCCTCTTCTTCCAGTGTCAACCAGCGGGTTCGGTGCTTTAAGGCCTTGAACTTTGGAAACCGGGGCAAGCTGTCAATCAGGCCTTCCCGGTGTGCCTTGTTCAAAATCGCCTTAAGGATGGCGGTGTCTTTTTGCACGGTCGCACGGCTAACGGTTTCAAACCGTTCGTCCATAAAATCCTGAACCACCTGGAACGTAAATTCCGAAAGCATCATGCCCCGGAAGCGTTCCTGAAAATGTTTCAGGCGGTAACGGGTCACCCGCTCGAACGTTCGCGTATGATCCCGCTTGTGGGTCTTGGCGTATCGCAACAAGGCTTTCTCAAAAGGAACGTCCGGCTTTTTACCGAAATGTTCTTCAAGGAAACCATCCTTGACCCATTTTGCGGCTAGCGCTTCAGCTAGCTTTCGATTCGCAACCCCAGTACTTCGGCGAATTCGCTTTCCGTCCTGGTCATTCCAACTGACCCAATATTTGTTTGAGTCGTTGCGTTTGTAGAGTTGCATGGCCTTCTCCTCTTATTTTCAGAGGTTCGGGCGCTGTCGCTGCGTTTAGTATCGTTGGCAAAGGCTTCAATGTCCACGATATCCCAACGCCGCAAGCGCGGCCCGAAATCACAATAGGGAATGGAAAACCCTGTAAAGCTATCGACGGAAACCCCCAACCACGCTGCAGCCTCTTCCCGGCTCAAATAGCGCCGGGGTGGGATCGTTGCGTTAAGGGTCGGTTCCGTTGTCATTGTCTTCAAGTATTTCCAGGTTCTGTTTTCCCGAATCGTCAGTCAACTTTGTGCCGTTTCGGCTTTCCCAATCAAACCCGTATACGGAAACTTTTCCGTATACGGAAAAAAGCAGGAAAATCAGGTTTCTTTCTTTTTTTCGTATACGAAAAAAGAACCGCGAATCGTCTCTCTATTGTTAAAGGAAATTAGTTCCCCTTCGCCACCACGTGTTTGAACACGTATACGTTTGAAAACACGTGATATTTTTGGAAAAATACGGGCCGAGCAGGAATTTTACTGAAATGTCGTTTTGTTTTTGAGGTGTGACTCTTAAGACACACACGTATACGTGCCTGAGAACCTGAAAGTTGTCATCAACCAGCCTCCCCAAATTCTCCGCAAAACACGTATACGTGTTCTTGGTATTACGTATACGTGTTTGGGCTTTCAAAACTTAAGGCAGTTATTGTCCGTAAAATGTCGGCTAAGCGTTCGGAAGCGGAAGTTATCTAGAGGCGATACGAACTTCGCCTTTTAGCCATAAGCCGCCGAACGACGATTGGGTAGGGAACCCGCCCCCTAAGACAATGTCTGCTATACCCCCTCAAAGCGGACATAAAATAGTGATTATGACTTCTGCTTTCAGTAGAAAAGCAGACATAATCAGGTGGTGGAAATTGAGTCCGCTAATAGCCATTTGCAGACGTGTTCAAAAGGACTTACATGCAGAGCCTAAATCAGCCAATCTCAGGTCAGAGGGGTATTATTCGAGGTGCCCTAGGGTTCATTGTTCTGATGAGGTTACGCTATGTCCGACGCCCCCGACTTGCGACGCCCGCCTAAAGTTCTGATCACCAAGATCGGCCTGGATGGTCACGACCGGGGCAGCCGCATCGTTGCCACGGCCCTGCGCGATGCCGGTATGGATGTCATTTACACCGCGCCTTGGCAGAAAATCGGCATCGTCGCCAAGGTCGCCATGGAAGAAGATGTCGATGTTATCGGCATCAGCTCACTTGCTACCGATCATCTGCTGGTGCCAAAATTGATGCAGGCTATCCGTGACGAGGGGATCGATCACGTCAAGGTCGTGGTAGGCGGAATCGTTCCCGATGAAGAAGAACAGAAACTACTCGACGCCGGAGTGGCTAGAGTCTTTCATCCCGGCAGCAGTCTGGATGATATTGTCGCTTTTGTCGCAACCCTGGCGGTCAAAGCCCAGACCGACCCGACCCGATTGTAAGGACGAAAACCATGACCGATAAGCCTCAGATGACCCTGCCCGGATATGATCAATGGAAACGCGAATATGATGCTGCCGCCGGGGATCAAAAACCAATTCATAACCGCTCAGGGATTGAGGTTAAACCGATCTACACAGCCGAGGACTGGGATGGTTCGGCTTACGAAAACAAACTCGGCTTTCCGGGGGCGGCACCATACACCAGAGGCATTTACCCCTCCATGTATCGTGGGCGGACTTGGAGCCAGCGCCAACTGATCGGGCTCGGCCTTCCGCAAGACTACAACAAACGTCAAAAGCGCCTGGTTGATGCCGGTGCCACCGCCCTGAGCATGATCCCGTGCAATTCCATCTACCGGGGCATCGACGCCGATCAGGTCGACCCCTTGCTGTTAGGCACTTGTGGCGCGGTTATCAATACCGTAGGCGACATGCAGACGTGCCTAGATGGCATGCCCATTGACAACCTGTCCACGGCCCTGAATGACCCTCTGCCCTTCACCATGTTGGCGCAGCTTCTGACTGTCGCAGAAAGAAATAACGTACCATGGAGTAAGATCACCGGCACCTCGAACCAGAGCGACTACATTTCACATTATGTAGCCAACCACATGTTTTTCCGCATTGCCTTGCCGGGATCGCGTCGGGTGCTGCTGGATCATATCGCCTATACCCATGAAAAAGTGCCGGGGTGGAATCCGTTGTCGGTTGTCGGCCAGCACATGCAACAGGGCGGCGCGACACCGGCCCAGGCGATGGCGTTCACCCTGTCATCGGGAATTCAATACGCCGAAGACTGCCGTGCGCGCGGTATGGACCTGGATGAATTCTTGCCGCGGTTCACCTTCTTCTTCGATATCTCAATCAGCTTTTTTGAAGAAGTCGCAAAATTTCGCGCCGGACGGCGCATCTGGGCCCGTGTCGTTAGGGAGCGTTTCGGCATCGTCAACCCAAAGGCGCAGCGATTCAAATTTCATGCCCAAACATCGGGCGTCGACCTGACTCGCCAACAGCCTTTGAACAACATCGCTCGAGTCTCGTCCCAGGCGATCGCCGGTATTTTCGGCGGCCTTCAATCCCTGCACACGGACTCCTATGACGAAGTGCTCAGCGTTCCAACAGAAGAAGCAGCCCGTATCGCCATCGCCACCCAGAATATCCTTCGCGACGAGGCGCACCTGACTGATGTTATCGATCCATTGGGTGGTAGCTACTATGTGGAAAGCCTGACCGATCAGATGGAGGAGGAGATCATCGCCCACATGGACGATGTTGAGGAACACGGCGGTATGTACAAGGCCGTGGAGACTGGCTGGATTCAAGGCGAATTGGGCAAGGCCGCAATGGAATTCCAACGCCGCATCGACAGAGGCGAGGAAACCGTTGTCGGCGTAAACGCCTATCAGGTCGATAGGGAAGTGGAAATCCCGACAAAATCTCTGCCCCGCCCGGATGAGAAAGACATCGAGCGCTATCTGGAAGAACTGGCTTTGTATAAAAAGAATCGTGACAACGACAAGGTCGTCAAAACCCTTGATGCGCTGGCAGACGCCGCCAACACCGAAGACATCAACCTGTTTGAAAAAGTCGTCGACGCCACTCGCGCCGACGCCACCCAGGGTGAATGCATCGCCGTGCTTCGCCGGGAACTGGGTTTCGGCACGCCCCTGATCGTCGCCTGAAATAATTTTTTAACGTCCCGACAACTTTACCTTGAGCCTTCCAGGACTGCGTTTTGTTGCTTGTCGTGTGCGCGGGTGGTTTCCCCCTCAAAGCGGACCTTATCTTTAAGAATATCTGCTTGCTGTTTTAGAGCGGACATAATGCTGTACTCAATGGGACGTGCCCTCGATAGTGTTAATAAGAAAATATTTTTGCTATCGATATGGTGATGGCTATTTCATCGTGTGAAATTTTTTGGAAATACGGATATGGAAATTGAAGAGAAGCAGGTTCGCGATAAGGTTATGGAACTCGCTGAAGGTGACAAGTTTGCTGCCGCTCTAGGCATTAAATGTGTTGATGCTGGCTTGGGTTGGGCCGTTGTGCAAATGACTGTGGGAGAAACACACCTCAATTTTCTTGGAGGGTGCCACGGTGGCGCACTCTTCGCCTTAGCCGATCAAGCATTTGGATTAGCATCAAATTCGCACAACACGATTGCTGTCGGTATTGATACTCATATGGCCTACCTAAATGGCGCTGTAACGGGAGATACCCTCACGGCTACAGCAAAGGAAATATCTTGTGGCAATCGTACTGCGGTATATCGAATTGAAGTCGTGGGCCAGAATGAGAAGCAATTAGCAGAATTTACGGGCACCGTTTACAGAACGGGAAAGCCGATAGATAAATAAACCCACAATTAGCATCACCAAAATGTCCGCTTAGGGTCATAAGCAGACCTAATTAGCTACCCAAAACAATGTCCGCTTTACCCCCTAAAAGCGGACATGGGATTTCTCAATCCGAATTAAGTTTTCCTGTGATGTTGCATGCTCGTTTTAGTTCATTAGTTATAGATAGCTAATCGATTCTAGACTGATAAATAGTCATCAATTTTAACTGGACTTCAGGCTTAACCAGAGCGTCAATGCAATAAAGCAATGACGCTCTTCAGTCATGAGAGTCATAACCCGCCCGTACCATAAATTGAGGTCGGGTTCTTCTCGGTGACAGAGCTAGCTTTCCGCTGGCGTTACACTGAAGGAGAAAAACATGCCAATAGTTCAAGGCCCATGAGTAACCTCGATCCAGACCGCCGGCAGACTTTGCTGGATTGGCAAGAGGCCTTCGGCTCTCCACCACCAGCTTATTTGTCAGTTGGGTTTATGCGCAAAGCACTGACCTATTTCGTACAGTGTAAGGCGTCGGGTGGCCTTCCTGCATCGACCCGAAAGATATTGATGCAGATTGCTTCTGGTAAATCGGCCGACCTGATTAATCCTGGTGGTATTAGGACGGGAGCACATCTGGTGAGGGAGTGGAACGGGCACACATATCAGGTTGAGGTTATCGATCGAGGTTACCGAATGGATGGAAATTTGTGGTCATCCCTTTCCGCGATTGCCAAGCACATCACAGGCACTACCTGGTCGGGCCCACGCTTCTTTGGTCTTAACAGTCGTACAAGGGAGCAGGTATGAAGAAGATTCGTTGCGCCATCTACACTCGTAAATCTTCAGAGGGTGGACTGGAGCAAGAGTTTAACTCGCTGGATGCACAGCGGGAGTCCTGCGAGGCCTATATTGACAGTCAAAGGCATGAAGGCTGGGTATTGCTGCCGGAAGTTTATGATGATGGTGGATTATCAGGGGGCTCACTGAAACGCCCAGCATTACAAAAAATACTGAAGCATGTGGAAGAAAAGCGCGTGGATCAGATCGTTGTTTACAAGATCGATCGCCTGACCCGATCTCTCGCGGATTTTGTCAAGATTGTGGATATTCTTGATGCTGCCAGGGCATCGTTTGTTTCTGTCACCCAGTCCTTCAATACCGCAACCAGCATGGGGCGACTTACCCTAAATATGCTCCTGAGCTTTGCGCAGTTCGAGCGTGAAGTAACAGCCGAACGCATCCGAGACAAAATCGCAGCCTCAAAGCGAAAAGGTCTGTGGATGGGTGGGGCGGTCTCCATCGGATATGACCCTGATGGACGAACCTTGAAGATTAATGAAGCAGAGGCAGTGACGATCCGAACTCTGTATGGTCTCTATGAGCAGCATGGATCAATCAGTGCCGTCAGGGAAGAGGCAGAGCGACTTGGCCTGCGCACACGTCGTCGCGAATCAATTTCCGGAGATGTGAGCGGTGGCGGACCTTTCGATCGGGGGCATATTTACTACATACTGACCAACCCGACCTTTGCAGGAAGGATCCGACATCGCAAATTGATCCATGATGGACTTCATGCCGCTATTATCGATCCGGAGCGCTGGGAGAAAATACAGGTCCAATTGCAAGATGGGGCGTCTCGATCACGCTCAATGACCACTGCAAATCAAAAGTCACTCCTATGTGGAAAGCTCTTCGACGAGACGGGTGATCGATTAACGCCATCGCATACGAAAACACGAAAAGGGATCCGCCTGCGCTACTATATCTCCCACCGACTGATGACCCGTAGTAGGAAAGCTCATCTTGATGCGTGGCGGTTACCTGGACCAGAGTTGGAGAACAAGAGCGCAGATGTGCTCAAATCTATATTCAGGGATCATGCTTTTGTCATTGGCCTATCACCTGGTTCCCAAGCCGAAGAAATTGGAAGAATTCAATTCCGGCTATCGGAACTGAGTGATGCCGAAGACATAAAAGGCCTTATTCGTTTTATTGATAGAATAGACATTAGGCCTGGCCACATTCGGGTCAGTGTCAATGGGCCTTTGCTCGCTGAGGAGCTTGGTTTATCAGCAGATGCCATTAACAATGAGATATTAACACGGAACTTCCCATTTCAGCTTAGGAAACGCGGTGTTGAAACAAAGCTCATCCTGGATGACAGCCCAACAGGCGTTGATGAAACACTCATTCGAAACATTGCCAGAGCACATAGTTGGTTTGAGCAGATAATGAAGGGCAATACCTTCGCCGAGATTGCACGCACCCATGAAACTTCTCCAAGGCGTGTTCAGCAACTGATTGACCTTGCGTTCCTTGCACCAGACATTGTGCGCAATGTTCTGAATGGTAAACAACCCTTGGGGTTCACATCCAAGTGGTGCCTATTACATTCCCTGCCATCAGATTGGGCAGAACAGCGAAAAATTCTCGCAACCCTCTAATCACTCCCATCCAAACTCGTATCCCGGAAATGGCGATCGCAGACTTCTGCGATAAAGTAGCGTTAATCAGTGCACTTTAGCAGTCTGCGCGAATGAACCTATCCTGTAAGGCTTTGAAATTACACAACAATGTCGTGGACAACGTGCAGTGTCTGGAATCGCGAGAGTGGGTGGCTGGGGAACCTGGACTCGAACCAGGATTAACGGTGTCAGAGACCGTCGTCCTACCATTAGACGATTCCCCAAAAAATATCCAATAATATCAATAGCTTATGAGCTAAAAATATTTTTGTGAACTTTTTGTGAACTATTAAGTGTCGCAAAATCATACACTTAACAGTTTGGCATTCAAAAGCATTGCTACCTGTGAACGTGCTCTACTTACAATTCCCTACATTTTTTGGCAACCGTCAATTTGCGTGGATTGAAGGGAATGCAAGTTGGTTTGGATGATATATTAACCACTGCCTTAGGTCATGTTTGCAATATGGTTATACTGAACGCAAATTATCTCATCTTAAATGAGATGCCGTCCGTCCTTATTGCCACAATCATTATCGCATTGAGCTATTTCAATTATCTATTTGCTTAGACCTCATAATATCCTCACAATATGTAGGGAAATTAGTTTATCTCATGTCAAATGAGATAAATGGGGGAGTTGCAGAGATGGGATTACCGCCAGCACGGCTGCGTCACCAACTGGAGGCAGCAAGAACTGCGTACACTACCTTCGTAAATACTGAGAGACGAGCATCAGGTCAGGCGCTCGTTGCCTTATCAGAAATCTACGCATTTTCCCTTCAGGCAATTCACGACAACAGAATTCGTGATGAGTACGAAGTTAATAGGGTGACGGTGCGTGGCGATGCTGCCGCCAACGAATTCCTGCTTCCCATCAAGTACGCGATTGGCGAGGCTGTAATTGACCAGAATGGTAATATTGATAAATGGACTTTTGACAGCACCAGATTGGGTGCTTACGGAAACATTTGTTATCACGCCAACTCACTTGGCATCACAGCCAACCAATTTTTAGATTGGATTAGTGATAGGGAACGTGGTGGTGGAACAATTGCAGAAGCAAATCTTAGAGCACAACGAAGCGGAATACTTCCTGGTCCCGCAAGAATTAATCCTGATGCGGAAGATGCTGACCCAGTTGAGTACATAACCCAAATGCTAGGCCCGCGTTGGCAAGAAGCGGTCGGCAACATTCCAAACATCAAAATTAATATGAACAGGGCTGGTATAGGCCCGGGGCTTGCCCAACTGATTACGACCGTTGATGAAGACGGCAATGTGACAATTTTGGGTGTGTTGCCTATTGATCCGGATACTGTAACGAAAGAACTTAAAAAGCTCCCAGGCATTCCAAGACCTCACGACATTCTCATTGAAGCGGCAAAAATGGCTGCTGATGCTGACGAGTTAATAATCCACAACAGCCAGACGCAGGTGCTAGCGAAATTTGGTGAATTCACTTCGACATTGAGTGAGGAACCAAGTTCATTTCTGCCAGCAAATACGGTCATCATACTGGATCAAAACAGTATCAATGCCATTGTACAAATCGACAAAGATTTCAAAGACACAATATGGGAAATTAATGGAAACAACTTTGTCGTTTCAGTTCCAAATCAGACCATAGAACAAGCCATGATGGATATTACGGCGGAACGAAAAAAGAAATGGAAGCTAAGACGTGATCTAGCCCGCGCTGCTGGCAAACCAGATCCTCATGTTGTTAAGCCATATGCATTGCCAGAAAAGTTAACGTCTAAAAATGGCAAGCTCCATATACCATTTACGGTGAAGAAAAATGGATGAAGATTTTACAGATTTTCATAAGGATTTTGGCGGACAGGCTTTGTTTCTGCCCAGTATGCACGTCAGTTATATCAACGCGATCTCAAAAGAAATTCGCGATATCCGCCCAGACTTCAATCCAAGACATCTTGTCTCCATGCAAATGCTCAATTTCTTCAATGAGGAGCATGGGCTGTTTTTCTATCCATGGGCTTTGTATTCGGCGGGCGTTGCCAATCTGGACATGGACAGAGCTGCTGAAACTGAAAGTTCCATATACAACAGGGATCGTGACAAAACATTTTTGATGGTGGACAGCGGCGGTTTCCAAGTCGTCACAGGTGCATTGAAGATCAATGGCAGACCCTTTGACTGGGCAAACCCAGATGAAGGGAGAATGCAAATATTGCGATGGCAAGAGGCTATTGGCGATGTTGCCACCGTTTTAGACGTGCCAACATTTGCCATTCAAAAAGACACCCCATTCAAAACCTTCAACGATTGTCTGGCTCAAACCAACGACAATCTTCGGTTCATTGACGACAACCGAACAAACAAGGTTCCATTCATCAACGTCCTTCAAGGCGATAATAACTCAGAAATCCAGCAGTGGTATGATGGTGTAAATTGGTTTCCAGCAAGTGGATGGGCTTTTGCGGGTGGCACAAAACTAAATCTCTACAATCTGCTGCGAACGATCATCATGTTGCGAGATGATGGAGCATTAGAAGGCGATAAAGGTAAGTGGCTCCATATTTTAGGTGTTGGCAAACCAGCTGTTGGTGCGGTTCTAACAATCATTCAGAAAGCCATACGAGAAAACGTAAATTCAGAAACTATGGTAACGCTGGATGCTTCCAACCCATTCCAAGAAGCGGGCTTACGGGGAAGCATTCAACTTCATTACACGTTCTCCAACACACAGAAGGCAACAAGGGGAGTGACAGAGAATTTTGAAGACCTGCTCCCCTACTGCGACCCAGACAAGGGCATTCCAGAAGCATTTGGCCCTGTTTTAAAAACAAGCGGAATACCAGCAAGGGAAATCTTTATTCAGAATGCTGATGGAACATGGAGGAATAAAGAAAAGGATGGAAAACGGGCTTCTGATGCAATTTCCTACGCCACCATTATGGCCCACAACACCTACATGCTGCTGGATGAATTTCTCACCAATAACTTGATGTTTGCAGGTGTTGATGTGGATGATGGAACTATATTAAACGCAAAACTGAACGGCATTGAGTTTGAAACTTCTACAGAGGCAAATTTCCACAAAATCACCAAAATCATAAACAAGGTTTTCAAAACTGAGCACACTGGCAAGGAATTGGAAAAGAACCATACCTTCCTTGAGAAATTTATAATCTGGAACCCACACTAAGGATTTCACAAATGGCGAATTCGGCAGTAGTTCACAGAGAAATTGGCATTGATTGCGGTCATCGTGTTCCTGACCATGCTTCAAAGTGCCGCAGCCCACACGGCCACCGTTACAGAATCATCGCCACCTGTACTGGCGATGTGTTGGAAAAGGCTGGTGAAGCCGAACATGGCATGGTGATCGATTTTGGTCACATCAAGCAGTTTATGATGGACCTATTAGACGCCATCTTTGATCACGCTTTTGTCGTGGCTGGGCATGATGAAGTCTTAATGAATATGTATTTTCCTGGCGAAGATCCTGAGGATGTTATTACCCGCTACTTTGTAGAATTGGAAAATCAGTTAGAGGACTATTGCCAGCAAATTAAGCGAGGCGATAATAAGCCCCAACCAATCCAGCTGCCCAAGACGCTTGTTAGCAAACAAGACCCTGATGGAATGAAAATTGTTCCTGTCAGTTACACGCCGACTGCTGAGAACATGGCAAAGCATATGTTTGAACTAATGGACCGTGTTATGAGCAGTTATTACAGGGCCGACCTAATTAGCATGACCAACATTCGTCTTTATGAAACGCCAAACGGAAGCGTTGATTATCCTGCAGGCACAACGATTTTGGGTCTTGAGTAATGGCAGTTGTTTACTCTGAATATTTCAAAAGCGTTCAGGGTGAAGGTCATTATACGGGTGTTCCAAGCATTTTCATCAGACTGTTTGGCTGTAATCTGACCTGCCCAGGATTTTCCAATCCTGAAAATCAAGATATTGGATTTGACCCAGATGAATATCAGAATATTGAGGACATGCCTATCATCGAGCATGGTTGCGACAGCCGTTATAGTTGGGCTCCCGAGTTTCGAAATTTCCGTCATCAAGATGAAACTCAAGATTTATGTGATGACATTCATTCTCAGTGGGGTCCCTTCAAGCATCCCAATTCAAAACAGCAAACCCACCTTGTAATCACAGGTGGCGAACCAGTCCTGTCTCAAAATGCTATAGCAGAAATCATTAGCGAATTTAGCAAACAACACAATTTTCCCAACTACGTCACAGTAGAAACAAACGGCACTAGGCCATTGCATGAACCATTCATCAGTACGTTTCAGCGCCTCTACAGCAATAATGAAACTGAGTGGTTATGGTCCGTAAGCCCAAAACTTTCAATCTCAGGGGAGGCATGGGAAGAAGCTATAAAGCCCGATGTTCTAGCTGCATATGCAGCCCTCTCCAACAAAGGCCAATTGAAATACGTTGTTGATGGTAGTGAGCAATGTTGGAATGAAGTTGAAAAGGCAACAAGTGCCTATCGTGCTGTTGGTGTTGATTGGGACGTTTGGATTATGCCTGTCGGCTCTACAAAAGAGCAGCAAGAGGAAGTTCAGGAAGCAATTTGCATTGAGGCAGTTGATCGCGGATACAATTTTTCTGCTCGGGTTCATTCATGGGTCTTTGGAAACAAGGTGGGGACATAATGATGGCTAAAACACCAGTGAAGAAAACGACTAATCCAACAGTGAAAAAAGAAAAAGTAGCGCTGAAACGGCTTGCAAAGAATACTGCTGCAAAGTCCACAACACCTAGACGACCGAAACGGGCTGCCCCCATTAGATCAGCGGTAAGAAGCACCAAGCAAAGGATCAGAGCAAGAGTTGCGGATGACCCTCGTGTAGCGGAAGGTAAAATTCCGCTTATTGAAGGGTCACTTTCTATATTCAAAGACCCAAGTCAAAAAAATGTATGGAAGGCTGAACGTGCCCCTCGACCCAATGAACGCCGTCGCCAATTAAAAACTCTGGATGCAGTTACGATGGACGGCGCCATCATTGAAGCTATGAACCTTTTTTATGAAGACGGGTTTGGCCGTAAATCCCGCCGCATATCTGAGCAAAGGGCTATGGCAGCAGTTAGAGATCTAATTAGTTGGACTGGTGATAACCCAGATCGTGAAGGCCTCCATGGAACCCCAGATAGGGTTATTAGAGCATACAGAGAATGGTTCGCTGGATATGAGGCAAATCCAGATGAAATCCTGTCAACGACATTCAGCGAGACTGGCAATTACAAGGAAATGATCTCTCTTACGGATATTCCGTTTGAGAGCCATTGTGAGCACCATATGACGCCGTTCGTTGGCAAAGCTCATATCGCCTACATGCCTGAGCAACGAGTAGTTGGCATCAGCAAATTAGCAAGGCTGGTTGATGTCTTTGCCAAGCGTCTTCAAATCCAAGAAAAAATGACTGCCCAGATTGCGGATACCTTGCAAATATCCCTCGTTCCTAAAGGGGTGGGCGTCGTCATCGAAGGAACTCATATGTGCATGACGACACGCGGTGTCAAAAAGCCAAATGTCATCATGCGAACAAGCTGCCTACATGGCTGCTTTGATGAGGATACTAAAGTCCGTGATGAATTTTTTAGGATGATTGATAGCAAGGCGTAGCAAAATGTTGGCTTTCGATCTGGATGGCATTTTTATTTCTGAACTGGTGAAACGACCAGATAAGGAGCTGATGACTGTCATTACCGAAAAAGCCGACAACATCCTTCCCTTCTTTAAAATTGAACACCCCTATTATGTGATCACCAGTAGGAAAGCGGCTATTGCAAAGGATACACGGCAATGGTTTGAGGCGATGTTCGATCCTCAACATCAACCGCAAAAAATATTCCATGATAATGATGGGCCTGATAACGCCATTACCTATAAGGCCTTTGTTCTTAACAGGCACCCAGAGGTTAAAGTCTTCTTTGAAAGCGATTTAGAACAGGTGAATGAACTAAAAAATATGGTTCATTGTCCAGTTGTCCACTTTGATGAATTAATCAATTCCGCCATCAATCTGTATGTTGAGGGACTGTAATGTTTGGGCCAAATCACAGCCCTCGCTATCACCACAGAGAACGGGATTTCAGCGAGCATTATGCCGACACGGCAAGATTATTCTGTGAATTCGCTGGAATTGATACAGATGATTGGGATGTGTTCTTCGTAACAGGCAGCGGAACCTGTGCAATCCAGACCATCTTATACAGCCTCAGTGACCAACTTAATGTGGTCACAGAAGGTCATTTTTCTGATCGAATTAAGCGTTATCTGACCGATATTGGGAAAAAATCAAATTCCAGCTCTAAGACTGCAGGAGTTGTTTACGAAACTTCCATCAGCCATCTCAACGATGATCTGCCTGACGATATTTTCATGTGTGATTGTGTGTCATCCTTCCCCTACTACGAACCCAAGGGCCAAATATGGGCGACGGTGACGAGCAAGCAGATTGGGTGTGCTCCTGGGTTGTCCATCGTCGTTATGAAAAAATCTCTTTGGGATGATGGTTCAATAAATTTTGCTGATGAAAGTTATCTCTCCTTGGGTAAATTCAAGGCTAAACGTGAAGACCATCAAACTCCCCATACGCCAGCAATTACACTAATTGATGACCTGAATGAAAAATTACGGAATTGGGATGCTGAACGCTTCCGCACAATGATTTCCAAAAGACGGAATGAACTTCTCATGCACATTCCAACTGATTGCATTATTGGAGATGGACCTGTTCTCACACTTAAAGACGATGAACGGTCACGCGGTCTAACGACCCTATTCAACCTCTACAACTACAGTAGCGATGGCCCCCAAATTTTCCTTTGGTCAGGCACTGGCAAACAATATGACAAGCTCTATGAACGTTTGGGGGAGTTTTACTGATGAAAGTCTTAGGCCATTTAAGTGGTGGTTTTGACAGCGTGGCAGCTTGTGTACGGCTCTTAGAGGATGAAAACGAAGTCATGGGCGTATTCTTTGACCTTGGGCAGCCCTACCTCAAGCAAGAGGCTAAGGCTGTCGCATATGCTTCTGACTTTTTCACGAGCAAATATCCAAACTGGCTTGGTTGTAGAACTGACAATGTTGCGATGGAGCTTCAAAGGGCAGCGGACGGTAGCCCATCTGAATACATTCCCGTTAGGAATCTAGTGCTTGCTGCCCATTCTGCAAATATCGCTCTGGCTGAAGGATTTAATGCGGTGGCTGTAGGCAGCAAGACAGTCGAAGCAAGGCCAGATGACGATTATTCGTTTAATGATTGCTCCATCGAGTTCTTTGAGAAAGTCACAGACGTTGTGAGCTTCTGTTCAGAGGGTGGTGATAGCGCAGAGTTCATAATGCCGCTTATTGAAAATCGCGTACCCCTCACCAAAGGCAAATGCGTCCAACTTATCCTCAATTGCGGATTGGACCTGACTAGGTTGTGGAGTTGCTACGAAGCGGAAGGACAAGCCTGTGGTAAATGTTATCACTGTAAGGAATTGATGATAGCATTTGACGAAATTAGCTACGACTACAGCGGCTATTTCTTAGGCTGAGTTTGATTTAAATCGCACCAATGAACTATTCAATTAGCCTGGGAATTCTGCCCAGATCCCTATTTTAACATGTTACCCTACTGGCCAGGTCAGGCAACTAAAATGGCTAACAATATGGTTTGACCTTTAGGTAATTATCTCATTTAAAATGAGATAAAGCAGACATTAATGTCTGGATTACCCCCTGAAAACGGACATAATCGGTAGGTGGTTGGAACTTCTGCTTTTAGCCATTAGCGGACATGGCGTTATTCGTTTACCAGGACGGCATCCATCGGCGTCAGGCCGCATCCGTGTTGAGCGGCCCGTACTATCTTGTCGGTGGGTGTGACGGGCATGTTGATGGTGTCGGTCATAAATAGTCCTGACTGAATTGATTGGCGTCATGTGCCGGAAGCATAGATAGCGATACAGTATTTCATGTTTAGGCAGGAAAGAATGTCCAATGAAACCCCTCGAGTGGAATGACAAACTTATCGTCGATAATGGCCTTATAGACGAGGACCATCATATATTGCTGGATAATATTAACCAGTTTCGTGAGCAGGTCGGGCATTTCGACTCTTCCGACGATGCCATGAAAATTCTGGAATCCCTTAAATTATATACGGAACAACATTTCGGGCGGGAAGAAGAACTCCAGAGAGTGGTAAAATTTCCATACCGGGAAGCCCATCACAACGAGCATACCAACCTGATAAAGAAACTGGACTCCATGATGGCGGAGACCAAAGACTCCAGTGGCAATTATTTAAACACCGAAGTTGGTGAAAAGATTGGCATGCTTCTCAAGGGCTGGCTTTTTGACCATGTTCTGGAAAATGACCTTCGGATGAAGCCCTACCTCGAAGAAATGAGAGAACTTGCAAAAAAGATGGGGAGGATGGGGCGGTAACCACAGGAAAGCAGACATAATCAGGCGGCAACAAAAAGGTCAGCTTTTAGCCAAAAGCGGACATTTCAACAGTCCATCGTTTGATGAAGTGATATAAACGACTCTTCGGCAATTAGACGATATTTTGATACGCATCATGGTGCTCAAGCCGTATTTCAAGTAACATCCTGTGATGAGACCAGCGAAGGATAACACATCATGTTCACCAGAATCGCTGTCGCTACAGATGGCTCAACGACGGCAATGCGAGCGGTCCAGGTGGCTGCCGACATTGCTGCAAAATATGATTCAGAAGTAATTATTCTGCATGTCCTAATGTGGGAGGATCCGAAAGATATTCTGAAAAGATTGGCATTCGTTCAGCATATTATTGATGGCGAGCCTGAAGACCAAGCTGCATCTGACGACGTTCCAATGCAAACAATCATAGCGGATTTGGAATCTCGGCAAATTAAGATCAACGAAAAACTTATCACAATCCTAGGCGATAAAGTGGTTGAACAGGCCAGGCACAAATGTCGCGAGTACGGCATTAACTCTGTGAAAGTAGAAATTCTGGAAGGTGATTATGCCGATCAGATTGTCGCAACTGTAAAACGTACGGGTGCAGATCTGATCGTTCTTGGTGCTCGTGGCCTTGGGCAGTTGGAAGGCCTGCTCCAAGGCAGCGTATCCCAGGCGGTTGCGCGCGATGTTGATACCACTTACCTAATCGTTAAGTAGATTTTACAAGGTTTCGGCGTCAACCGAATGGTTTCCACAGCAAAATCAACTTTGGCAGCACCGTGAGTGCCGCCAAAAGGGCGATGAACATTGCCGCCCCGGTCAACACACCAAAATAGATCGTGGGGATGAAGTTGGACAACACCAGGCTGGAGAAGCCGATGATGATCGTCACGGTCGTATAGACCATCGCTTTACCGATACTGGAATGGCAAATTTTCATGGTCTGCTCGTAATTGCGCGTATGGGCATACTCTTCCCTGAAACGGTAGATGTAGTGAATACCATCATCGACGGCGATGCCGATGGTGATCGCAGCGATTGTAATGGTCATCATGTCCAGGGGGATTCCAACCCATCCCATGACGCCCAAAATAACCCCGGCACTCAGCAGGTTCGGCAGAAGGCCGATAACAGCCAAGGTCATTGACCGGAACAACACCATGAACATGATCCCAATACCCAGCATCACGACCCCGATGGACTTGATCTGCGATGAGAACAGACTTTGCAGCATGTTGTTGTAAAGCACGAGCATCCCACTAACGGTTACGTCCTTGATCAGGAGTTTATAGTCGGCGAGCTGCTCAAATCCGTTCTCCTCGCCTAAGTCACGGCGCACTTTCTCCAGCAATTCCTTGCGGTGAAGATCCGGTTTTGAATCCACTACACGCGTCATGACCCGTACTTCGTTGTCATTGATGGAGACGTATGGTTCGATGAGAATCTTTTTTACCGACTTAGGTATCTTGGTATACAGCAGGGCCATATCCATGCCATCCAGCTCTTTTTCGGCAATCTTTTCAACAACTCTGACCGATGATGCGAGCGAGAGCACCTTGCCAATTTCGGGCAATCCGTCCAGATAGTCATGTGCTTTTTTGACGAGCTGGACCTTGGTCGGCGTAAACCATAATTCCGGCTGGGTGCGCAGCACTTCCATGTACGCACGTTCCTCCCGTATCTCTTCCTCGGTCATCTCTGCAAGATCTTCAGGTGTCAATTCTTCGACGTCATCCTCGAATTTTATCAGTATTTCCAACGGCGTTGTTCCGCCGAGTTCTTCATCGACGAGCTTGAGACCTTGATAAATTTCGGTGTCCTCGCTGAAGTAATTGATGAAGCTGTTTTCGACACGCAGCATGCTGATCCCCGCTGCGCTAACGATGGCCAACAATACCGCTAAAACAAGAATCTTGTTACCCTGGAACTCGGTCAATCGCGCCAGATATTCAGGTAAGAAAAACCGGACCTCTTCAACGATGGTCGGAGGTTCGCTTTTTCTCATCATCAACAGCAGTGATGGAAACAGCAGAAACGAGGTCGCAAACGTCACCGCCAATCCGGCGCTCATCATCCATCCGAAGTCGATGACCGGTTTGATATCGCTGACAACCAGAGAGCCAAAACCGATGATGGACGTCAGCGCGGTGTACAGACAGGGTTTTACCATTTTATGGATGGTGGTTCTAACCAGCGCCAACTGATCGTCATCATGATGATCCCGATGCAGCTGTAGGTAACGCACGATCAAGTGAATGTTCATCGAGAGGGTGATAATCAACATCAGGGCAAGAAAATTGGATGAGATAATGGTGACCTTCCAACCGGTCAAGCCGAGAACCCCGATCATGATCAGTCCGGCGTAAAAGCAGCTGAGCAGGGGGAGCACGATCCAGCGCACTTTTCGGAAGATGGCGGCGAGTATGATAACCAGTAATACCAGAACACCGCCCCCGAAGACGATCAGATCGTTGCGCACGAATGTCACCATGTCGTCGGAAATCATCGGCAAACCGCCGAGATGTACAGCGCCGTATTGGCGGTACGGCTTGATGATGTTTCTGATGTGGGAGATGTCCAGATGACGCTGTTTGCTTACCGCTTCATGAACCTGATCGTATTCAGCCGAGATGCGTTTCAGGGTTTGCGTCTCTTCGGCCGAGAGACCGGTATCACGCTTTTTCTCCCGCAACTGGCCTCGGGACTTTAGCAAGCGATCGTACTGTTCATTCTCAACCAGTTCCAACAGCAGGGCAGTGGTTCGGCCATCCGTGCTGAGGATGAGATCGCGGTAAATGTAGTTATTGATCAGCTCGTCCTTAGCCTCGGCCCGATCGATACCGGGTTTCTCCAGGCTCGGCATATCGTTGAGCATTTTCTGAATATCTTGATTCGGGCTGTTGAATAAAGGGGCGTCGAGGATCGTGAACAGCGAGTTCACGCTGGCGACTTTCTTGATCTCGTCACGCAGTTTCTTCAAAGGTTCCAATGCCCGATCCGAGAAGAGATCTTCATCGGGTGTGTAGGTGACAATGAGCAAGTCGCTGCTCGGATATCGCTCGTAGATTTTCCGGAATACCTTGAGGTCTACATCGTCTTCTAGCAACAAGGTATCGGCCGACGCGTCCAGCTTGAAGTCTTTTGCGTTATAACTGAAGAAAGCCAGAATTGAGAGCAGCACAACCAGGACCAACTTGGGATTGTGAAGCACCAGCGTGTCATAGGCTTGCACGATACGAGACGTCATGAAGTTTCCTCTTTGAGCAATGCCGATACAGCCAGGGGAGAAACGATGTTAGTTGTTGGTGTGCACTCATTTCCAGAGGGGTGAAGATTCTCGTCAGCCGGCCGGTTCGGATCGCCGCCTAGCGGTCAATACTTGCATTCCCCAGATGACCACTTTAGTCGACATTCCACAGATTGCATCAAAATTCGGGAGAACCGTATTGTCGTTACACCGCCAAGGGAATTACAGCTTTTCGCCAGCCAGCCAATGGCCGGATCAGCCGGGTGATCAACGTGGCGTTTGCTGGGTTGCTCATGGTGTCTGTTGTGATCACGGTACTGTTATAGGATTTAGCATATCGGTTCTTTATAATGGCTCTCGATATTCCCCAGGATCCGCAGGAGGTTGGATATGGTTGAGTCTGGTCATCTTCAATTTGTCCCTTACGAAGAGTTAGGTGACAGGGCTAATATTATTGTCGATGGGGCAGCCAATAGAGGAACGGAAATTACACTTTCCCATTGGCCGAAGAGTGGCTGTCCGAAGGCCTTGAAAGCTGATAGCTCGGCGGAAATTGTTTTTAATTATCTGGCCTGCCCCGAGCTTCATGCTGCTGCTTCTGCAGTTTCCAACAACCATTTCGATCAGGATGGGCTGGTTGGCCTCTATAGTCTGATTAATCCAATAAAGGCTTTTGCCAATCGCGACTTGTTGATCGATGTGGCTCAGGCTGGTGATTTCGCCATCTATCAGGACCGCCGGGCGGCAAGAATAGCCTTTACATTGGCGGCATATGCCCAGGGCGAAGTCTCGCCCCTTGATAGCGCAATATTTGCTCTCCCTTATGAAGAAAAATGCGCCGCCCTTTATCAGAAAATGATCCCCCTTTTGGATGAAATTATCGAAGACCTTGCTTCCTTTGAGCACTATTGGCATGAAGAAGATCAACACCTTTCAGAAAGTGAAGCACTAATACGCCAGGGCCGTGTCGAGATCGAAGAAATCAAGGAACTCGACTTGGCCATTATCACCCTACCCAAAGAAATAAAAACAGGCCTGGCGCGTCGCTTTAGCCAAGACCTGATGACCCTTCTTCATCCTATGGCGATCCATAACAAGACAGTTTGCAACCGTATTCTGAGGGTCCAGGAAAACCGATATTCCTTCACCTATCGCTATGAAAGCTGGGTCCAGTTTATCTCGGCACCACCCTTGCCAAGGGCAGACCTCTCGCCCTTGGCAGAAGAGCTAACAAAGGATGAACCCGGAGACGCAGTTTGGCTGTTTGATGAGGTCTCCGACCTTGCCCCGCAGATGACCTTAAGCGGCAATAATGTGAGCGCTATCCCGGTGGACAAATTCAAAAAGCGACTCATTGATTTTCTGGCCACTGCCCCATCTGCCTGGGATCCTTTTGACCGGGATTGAAAATATCAGGCACCGGGTCCGGCCAATGTCCAATTCATGGCGATCAATGTCCGCTTAGCGTAAAAAAGAAGACATTATGTGGTCATGGCTGACACATCGGGTTTTAGCCATAAGCGGACCAACAATTCACCTTACCTCACATTTATCGACATTATTTATTGGGTTTTAGCTCAGGAGATAGTGTAGTCACAATATATGAACCAGACCACGGACCCCACGAAGAGATCCTTAAGGCCTGTCACGGTGCTCGCCGGAACCATTTTGGGCATGGGGATCATTGTGTCGCCCGTGCCGGAAGGTTTTTCGCCTGATGCCTGGAAGGTGCTGGGCGTGACTCTCTGGATGGCTTTTTGGTGGTTGACCGAGGCCTTGCCGATTGCCGTTACGGCCCTCATGCCCCTGATCATCTTCCCGGTCCTGGGGATTTTCGATTTCAAAACGTTGGCCGTGTCCTACGCCCACCCACTGATTTTCTTGTTCATGGGTGGTTTCATCATCGCCAAGGCCATTGAGGCTTGGAACCTGCACCGGCGCATTGCCCTCCTGATTGTGCGGGCCTTTGGCACAAGGCCTGATTATCTGATCGCAGGTTTTATGTTGGCCACGGCTATTTTGAGCATGTGGGTCAGTAATACGGCGACCACGGTCATGATGTTGCCCATCGCCATTTCCATCATCGGGGTGCTGAACGAAAAAGAAGAACCGCAGATCGCCGCCAATACGGCGACGGCCCTTCTGTTGGCCATCGCCTATTCGGCCAGTATCGGAGGGGTTGGTACCTTGGTGGGGTCACCGCCCAACGCTCTGCTTGCTGCCTTCGTCCAGGAACAGTTCGGCATTGAGCTGGGATTCGCCAAATGGATGACCATTGGCTTACCAGTGGTCTTTATCATGCTTCCGTTGTCCTGGCTGTTGTTGACCCGGGTCACTTGTCCGGTAGCGCGCCGTTCAATTCCCGGCGCCGATGAAATTATCAAGCAAGAAACGGAAGCCTTGGGGCCCATGTCCATTGAGGAAAAGCGAGTGCTGGCCGTTTTTGTGCTAACGGCTTTATGCTGGATTTTCCGGCCCCTGATCAGCGTTGCCTTTCCCTACATGGGTTTGACCGATTCCGGCATTGCCCTAATCGGCGCGCTGTCGCTTTTCATTATTCCCACCGGCAAGGGAAACGGAGGCAGCCTTATGACATGGCCCCGGGCCGTCTCGCTGCCATGGGGTATATTGCTGCTTTTCGGTGGCGGTCTGAGTTTGGCCGGGGCCATTGCCAATAGCGGACTGGCCGGTACTATCGGCGGCGGTCTGACCGGTTTGGGAAATTTTCCGGCCATCGTTCTGGTGGCTGTCGTAACGGCAATGATCGTCTTTCTGACCGAGATCACTTCTAACACGGCGACCACGGCAATCTTCCTGCCCATCGTCGCCACGGTGGCGGTAAGTGCCGGTATCGCTCCCCTGGAACTCATCGTCCCCGTGGCCCTGGCGGCTTCCTGTGCTTTCATGATGCCAGTTGCGACCCCGCCCAACGCCATAGTTTTTGCCAGCGAGCGGTTGACCGTGGCCCAGATGGCCAGGGCGGGTTTCCTCCTTAACATAATTGCTATTTCCGTGATTATTTTTGTCACCTGGGCCTTGCTGGGCTAAGCCCCTCCTGTGACCGGAAAGCGGTAATGTCCGTACGGGGTCAGAAACAGACTAAATCAACTGCACGAATTGACTTCCGCCCGCCGGCGTTCGGAATACTGTGCATCTCCTGGTCCAACACTTGCCGACGCTCAGGGTTGCCTTATCTACAAGGCCCGGGCAACATTCATGCCTTCGAAAATAGCCTCTTCAGCGGAGCGCGGGCTGCGGCAGTCTCCTGCTGTATGGATCCTGATGCCGCTATCGCGCAACGCGTCCTCAAGATCGGTGAGCGGCCGATGGCCCTGCGCGATGACGAGGGTATCCATCCCGCCGCATTCCACGGCTTCGCCTGACAGGGAGTGCATGAAGAAGGCCGTATCGTCAGCCGCGCCGAAAAAGCGCACATAGGGAATAACCTCGACACCGAGTTTGTGAAGCTCGCCGGCCCAATGCCAGCGCAAGTATTTTTGCAGGTTCTGTCCCGCCATTTCGCCATCAACGCACAGACGCACGTATGAACCGTCCCGCGCCAGTTTCTCCGCGACCCCCAACCCTACCCAGTCGCAGCGCCAGTCGACGATGACAACCGACGCGCCGGGATTGGTTTCGCCTTTCAATATCTGCCAAACGTCAACTGCGTGGACGGTGTTCTCTATTTCAAGTTCGGGCCAATATGGAACGGCGCCCGTCGCAACGATAACATCGTCGGGCCGCTCGGCCTCGATGACGTTTCTGTCCACGGGGATGTTCAATCTGACCTCCACGCCGGCCAGTTCCATCTCGCGTTTCAGATTGTCGACAATGACGCCGAATTCGCTTCTTCCCGGCAACATCTGCGCCAGCAAGGTTTGGCCACCCAGCACACCTGATTTTTCAAAGAGCGTAACCTTGTGGCCACGCTCGGCTGCCACGGCAGCGGCCTTCATACCGGCCGGGCCGCCGCCGGCGACAAGGACACGCTTCGATGTTTCCGTTTTTGGAAGGGGTGGAAGTTCCCGCTCACGGCCGGAAACGGGGTTCTGAATGCAGGAGATGCGAATACCCATATGGTAATGGCCGATGCATGCCTGATTGCAGCCGATGCACGCGCGGATATCGTCAAGCCGCCCTGCTTGGGCCTTGTTAGACATTTCGGGGTCGGAAATCATGGCGCGGGTCATGCCGCACATGTCGGCCTGGCCGTGTTCAAGGATCTGCTCGGCAAGCTGCGGCTGGTTGATGCGGCCCGCGACGAAGACAGATTTCCTGACGCCCGCCTTTATTGCGCCTGCCTTGGGCGCCAGATAGGCATGGTCGATCATCATCGGGGGGACCACGTGAACGGACCCGGCAAGTCCCATCATGGAGCCGGTTGTGACGTTCAAATAGTCGAGCTCAGGTTCCTCGTTCAGACGGTGGCAAATTTGCAGCCACGCGGCCTCGTCGAGACCGTCAGGTTCGTGCTCATCGGCCGAAATGCGCAACCCGATGACCTTGTCGGGGCCAACCTCTTTCCGGGTGGCATTGATGATCTCGAAAAGAAACCGAAACCGGTTTTCTTCGGATCCACCAAACTCATCGCCACGGAAATTGGTCTGTGGATTAAGGAACTGGGCGATAAGCATGCCGTGGCTGGCGGTCAGTTCCATGCCATCCAGACCAGCTTCGGCCATGCGACCGGCTGCTCTGGCGAAGCAATCGATGATATGCCAGACATATTGCGTCGACATGGTGCGCGGCATGCAGTGGAACCTGTGATCGGGCACCATGGACGGTGCGTGGGCGACACGCTGCATGCCGTCCTGCGTATAGGAAATACGGCCACCGTGGTTGATCTGGCCGAAGACCTTCGTTCCGTGCCTGTGCACCGCGTCCGCGACCATGCGGTATCCGGGGATGCAATCATCGTTGCTGGTGTTCAGGTAATACGATTCCGCTACCTCGTCATCCACCGGGCGCGACGATTCCATGATGATGAGACCGGCCCCGCCGCGTGCGCGTGCTTCGTGATACGCCGCCATGTCCTCGGAAGGTGCGCCGTTCCTGGCCAGGATGGTTTGGTGCGAAGACGAAAATATCCGGTTTTTAATCTCCAGCCCTCGGATTTCGTGAGGTGTGAAGAGGTGTTTAAACGTCATGACAAATTCAGAGCTGTTGCGGAAAAGGCTGGATCGAGGATCGGCATTTAAGAACTACGATAAAAGACCGAATTCATCATCGACGCTATAGTTAAATTACAGAATTGTCGTTGATACCTAATCTCGCTCACGATTTTAATAAAACCTGAGATAAAGAATGTCCGCTTACCACCTTAAAGCGGACGTACTAGTTTTTTATAACGTTTTATCTATCAATAAAATACGCAACGGCCTGTTAAAAAGATTCAATTAAAGGCCTCGGCCCGCGTCATCAATTCCTTGAGGTTCGGTTCATCGGGATTGACCGGCTGGCCCGGATGGATGATGGCGACCTGGCAACTTTCGGCGGCTAGTACCAATTGCTTGTAGGTGCCGGCATTCAAGTCGGCTATGTATGCCTGCTTGTTGTCGTCGTAAAGGAACATGTTTTTATTAATTTCCACGCATTCTTCACAGGTGGTGCAGCGGGGCGTTTCGATATAGGGCTCATCGGACGACGGCGGCGTGAATTCTTCGCTGACACTCTCCACATCGGTTTCAATTTCATCACTTGTGGCTGTGTCCGGTCCGGTTTGGGCTTCCCGATTTTCCCTTTCCGCAGCCAATGCCTTCCTGGCGTATGAATTGTCAACGCCGCCCAGTTCCCGAAGACTTCGCCACATCCTGCAACATCGCCGTGCGGCCTGAATTAATCTGGCCTCGACGATGACCCGGTGAAGGTCGTTATTTTCGTCAACCATCAGGATGTAAGGAACTTTCCCTGCCGCTTCTGTATCGTCAAATTCCATGAACGCGCTTGCCGGAACCATCTGGTCATTCCATTGGGACTTGGGAACGCCGGCGAAGCGCTTGCTATATCGTTCATCCATGGCGGCGAAGTCGACGAAGGTAAAAGCGATTGTATCGGAAAATTTTTGCAGATCTTTATCTTCGTAGACGAAATCATGAACCGGCCAGTCCATTTCGGGTTGCGGGTTTCCTTCCACCTGGAAACGGGATTCCCAGTCATATCCGGCGCCCGGGTCGTAGACAAAGGCAGGACATGCACGGGAATCAGTTGCCGCTGCCGCCCGCAGGTAGAGCGGTTTCTGGGGTGTGTTTTTGGCCGCACGAGATGGTTTTCCCGATTGTCCTGAATAAATGCTGAACAGGGCCGGACCGCGGTGGGTCAATCCCTTAAGGACTTTTTGGTGCATCCGGTACAGGTCGGCGCCACTGGCCTGAAGGATAAAGACGTCGCTCAGGCCCAATGCCATGGAGGCTAATTGTGATCCCCTGACACCAAATGAAAGCTGGCCCGAAGCGATTGACAACTGCTCTACGATGTCATCGTTCTGTGCCAGAACCTTGATGGGAAGACCCGAGGAGAGAACCTCCATCAAATCGGCTTTTTCCTCCTTGGCATCTGTGCAGTTGCGCAGGCAAATAAGATAGGCCGGCAACATGGCGAGATCATCGGCTTCCAGGTAGCGTTCGTCGTAATTGCGGAAGAACGGGTCATGTGTCGCTTCCTTGTAACGGCTTTCAATTTCCAACTGGGCGATTGTCATGGCCTTGACGAGACTAACCATTTTCGGCAATCGCAACCGGAATGCCTCCATCGCCGGTGCACAATGGTCAAAAATATAGGTTTGCGTTTTTTTCCGCCGTTTCTTCCCGTTGTTTCCGTTTACTGAAGGGAAAAACTTCTGCGCATTGAGGGTCGATAGAACGGACTGGATTCGACGCCAGCGTTTTTCAGGCAAGGCCCCGGGTACAAATGCCGTGCCAAGAATATCGGACATGGAATTAAAATCGAAAGCCGATTCATAAGATGAACCGACCGTACTTTTAAGGGCTTCGGGGTTAAACGCGGTGGCGGACTTCATCGAGTCGCCTTTAAGAATATTCATCAGTTTAAGCGTCAGCTCATCGAGCCTTCTGGAAAACTTGCGCGCCTTTTCTTCCTGAACGGCGTTCCACGCGTGGGACAGGACCTTTTCCGGGGTGTCCTCATCATAGTCGATAACTTCACCGTTTTCAGGCAGCGCATCGCGGATCGTCTCGAGGATTTTCTCGTCCAGCTTTGGCGCGCCATTGCCACCGCTCTGCGATAGCAGGTTGCTTTCGGCCAGTTGCCATAATTCGTTTAAGGATCCCTTGTTGCCGTCCTTTACCAGAACCCGGATTTGCTCTTCTAGGCGCAGAGCGACCTTACGCAGCCGCTCGCCTTCCGTCCCCGTGGACGTGAATTCGCTCAGCATTTCTGTGACAACATCGCAGAGAGAATGAACCCACGGCGTGCCGTTGCTTCCTTTGAACAGGACCAAAGGAAAATCATAACGGAGTTTAGACAGGTCCCCGTAGCCACTGAGCAATGCTGGTTGAAGACCGCGCCGCCCTATCTCAAAAAGATCGCCGCCGGAAATTTGCCCGGTAAAATGGAACGTCGACAGTGGTGAATGTATTTCGTTCATGGCGTCATCACATTCTTTTTTTCATGATCCTGACCGACAGCGCAGACATTTCACGCCGCGGGGTGAATCGTGAATTGATCGAACTCCTTCTCCAGCACGCTTTTAACAACATCGGGTGTATACAAACGGTCGGGTTTGCGCAGGTCCTCATAGCAAGGCATTTCCTGATTTCGATACAGAACGCCCACCGGCATCGGATGATAGGTTGATGCAATTTCGCGGGCCTTGTTGCGATCTGATGGATCGTGCTGTTCCAGGTTCGGGTAAACTTTCCCCAGTTCCGGCCTGACTTTGACACCGTCGTCATGGTTAAGAAGCAACATACGCGCGGGGTCCTTAACCCATTCATCGAACCGGCCCGGCAGGAATTCGGGGCATCTTTGCAGAATGCGCACGAATGAAAATCCCTTGTGATGGAAGGCCGCCTCGATAATGTCGTACAGCATGTCGGGTATCCAATCGACAGCCTGGGCTACAAACGATGCGTTGCGGATACCAAGGCTGACACTGACCGGGTTAATCGGTTCAAGGAGCGTGCCGCTTGGTGTTGTTTTACTTTTCAGACCTTGCGGAGAGGTTGGCGAGGCCTGATTTTTGGTTAATCCGTAAATGCCATTGTCATGCATCAAGACGGTCATATTCATGTTGTAGCGCAGCGCATGAATCCAGTGTGCAGTGCCAATGGAGCAGCAATCACCGTCGCCGGTAACGACAAACACATGCAAATCCGGTCGGCGCATTTTTATACCCTGGGCGACGGGCATGGCCCGACCGTGGAGACCGTGAAAACCATAGGTGTTCATGTAATGGGGAAAGCGGCTGGAACAACCGATTCCCGAAACAAAGACGGTCTTTTCCGGGGCCAGTTGTTCATCCCGACAAAGGCGCTGCACGGCCGCCAGAATGGCGTTGTCGCCACAGCCGGTACACCACCGCGGAACACGCCCTTTGTAGTCGTCAATGGGATGTTCGTCTTCAAGTTGGCGCAAGGCGCATTCGGCGATTGGTATTGACATCGTCGTCATTCCTTCCGTTGCAGGCGCTGACTGGCGGCTCGGACGACGGAACCCGGTTTAATGGGACGTCCGCGGACTTCCGTCCAACAATCTACGTCGACCAGGAACCGGGCCCGCAGGAGCCAGGCAAGTTCCGAATAGCGTCGATTTTCCTCGTCGATGATTTCGTGTTCCAGGTTGTCCGACCAGTTGCCCTCTACCGTCATCACGCGCTCAAAGCCCTTTAACACGTCCTTGATCCCCGATGGCATGGGCTGGATAAACCTAAGGTGCAGGGACGACACCTTGTGACCATCCTCCTGCAACAGTGTTACCGCTTCTTCGACCGCGCCCTTGGTGCTTCCCCAACTGACGATCAGCAGGTCGCCCTCGCTGTTGCCGAAGACGGGCGGCGTTTTCAACGTTTTTTGAAGGGCCGCCAATTTAAGGCTGCGGTGCAGCATACCATCCTGATTGGTGTCAGAATCGTAGGCGACACAGCTCTTGCGATCATGGGCAAGGCCAGTCAGGCAATGCATACCGCCCGGCTGTCCGGGAATAAACCGCCGCGAAAGGCCGGTTCGATGATCCCAGTCATAGGGAACAAGGCCCGCTGAAATTTCACTCTGATCCACCGGTGGCGCCATCCAGTCTTCACTGATATCGGGGCGCGGGAAAGGTTGCTGGGCCGATGCCAAACTGGCATCTGTCAAAACGACAACGACGGTGTTGAAGGTTTCGGCGATTTTGCGCGCGGTGATCATCGAATAGAAGCAATCCTCAATATCGGACACGGCCATCACCACCTTGGGATTGTCGCCATGGCCGCCGAAGCACGAAAACAGCAGGTCACTCTGTTCTGTTTTTGTCGGCAAGCCGGTGCTGGGGCCGCCGCGCTGAACATCGACAACGACCAGGGGAATTTCCGTCATCACGGCAAGGCCGATGGTTTCCTGCTTCAAGGCCAGACCCGGGCCAGAGGTAATGGTCACCGCACACTTACCGGCATAGGAGGCGCCAATGGCAAATGCGCAGGCGGCAATCTCATCTTCGGCCTGATGGACAACACCGCCAACGGTTTCAAAAACCTCACTCAAATAATGGGAAACCGAGGTCGCCGGTGTAATCGGATACATGGCGCAAACTTCCATGCCCGAAGCCATAATGCCAAGGCCCAGGGAAACGTTGCCGTTTACGACGATTTGCGCTTCGTTCAATGGCGAAGGGGGAATGCGGTATTTGAATGTGAGATTGGCCTCGGCCCAGTCGTGCCCGGCTTCAAGTAGCTGAATGTTGTTATCGATGATGTTCTGGTCTTTCTTGGCGAAGATGAAGGCAACCTGTTCGCGGGCGACCTGCATGTCCAGACTGTAGATGCTGCACAACATGCCCAGGACAAACATGTTCTTGCCGCGCCTCGGGTCGGCGACATATTTCAGGCATTCGCTTTCCATGGGGATTTCCTGGATTACGTAACCGCTTTCCTCCAGTTGCCCGATGGTCCGTGTATAAGCCGCGACAATTTCCGCATCGTCATCGTTCCGCCATTTGTTTTCTATGAGGATCGTACAACCGGGTTTTAGCTCGTGCGCATGAACGCGTCCCAGAAGAACTTGCTCGTTGAAAGCAACAACCAAATCAGCTTCGTCACCGCCGTTGGTAACCCGACCCGCCGCCAAGCGGACGCGGTTACCGCTACCCCCGGCGATGCTCCGTGCCGGCGGTTGAATTTCGGCCGGGATAATTTCGACTGTCCAAATTCCGTTTCCCATCCGTGCCGCGATGGACGCCAGGGACTGACCACAGCGTTGTGCCCCTTCACCGGAATCACTGATCACTTCAACGATATGCTCGCGCAATTCCTGCACGGGTTTCTCTTTCGACGATACCCGTTGCGGCTTTCCCATGGGCGCTGAAGCTTTCGCGGGTTTTTGAGCGCGCGCCTGTCGTTGCCGGGTAGCGGTTTTTTCTTTTTTTAGTGCCTGTGGGTTCATCTCATTTAATCCTTCCGCTCTTAAGCGATGCGGACCCGGGCGAAATTTTTCTCGCGGGCGTCAATGCCAAACAGGGTGGGTGGGATATCTTCGCGTTCAGTTGTGCAGAGGCTGTCGGTATCGCGAATACCGAGGTATTTTTTCATGCTCGATGCAGCATTGCGACCGGCGCCCATGGCCAGAATCACGGTAGCGCCACCGGTAACGATGTCGCCACCGGCATAAACACCGGCCATCGATGTGGCGAGATTTTCATCGGTTGCGATGTAGCCCCACTTGTTGAGCTTTAACTTCGATGTCTGACCAATGATCGGGTTGGCATTGGTGCCGATGGCGTAAACGATCATATCAGCCTCGAACTCGAACTCACTACCTGCGACGGGAACGGGGCGACAGCGTCCCGATTCGTCGGGTTCACCAAGCTCCATGCGAATGCAGCGCATACCGCGAACGTTGTTCTGATCGTCACCTAAAATTTCGACGGGGGCGGCCAGCCAGTGGAATTCGACACCTTCTTCTTCGGCATGGTCAATTTCCTCGACCCGGGCAGGACTTTCATTTCTGGTGCGCCGGTACACGCAGTGAACGTTCGCGGCGCCAAGGCGCAAACATACCCGCATGGCATCCATGGCCGTATTACCCGAACCGATGACGGCAACCCTTTGGCCCAAATGCAAAGGGGTGTCGTAATCAGGAAACTCGCCCGCGTGCATAAGATTGCAACGGGTCAGCAATTCGTTTGCCGAAAGCACGCCATTCAAGGACTCGCCGGGAATGTCCATGAAGCTCGGATAACCGGCGCCCGTGCCGACAAAGACGGCGTCAAAACCCATCTCGTCGCGCATTTGTTGAAGTGTGAATAATCGCCCGACCAGGGTGTTGCACTTTATTTTGACGCCCAGTTTGCTAAGAGCGTCAATCTCGGCATCGATGACGGCGTTTGGCAACCTGAATTCCGGAATGCCGTATCTGAGGACGCCGCCGGGTTTGTGAAAGGCTTCATAGACGGTGACGTCGCATCCGGCTTTTGCCATATCCGCCGCGCAGGCAATCCCGGCCGGGCCAGAACCGACGATGCCAATACGAAAGCCATTTGGCTCTATGTAAGGAATGTTGCTCCAACCTTCCTTGATGGCCATGTCCCCGACCCAGCGTTCGAGCCTGCCAATGGCCACCGGCTCGAGTGTATCGGCGACTGTGCAAACACCTTCGCATTGATCTTCCTGTGGGCAAACCCGTCCACAGATGGCCGGCAGCAGGTTGGACTGGGTCAATACATCGTAAGCGCCACGGTAATCCTTGGCGGAAATTTTGGCGATAAATCCTGGAATATCGATGCTGACAGGGCATCCGGGAACGCACTGTTTTTCAGGACACATAAGACACCGTTCGCTCTCGTTCAGGGCATCTTCCAGCCCGTAACCAAGGGCAACCTCGTCGAAGTTCTTCACCCGCTTCTTGGGGTCTTGATGCGGAATTGGCGTTCTTTCCTGAGGGATGGTGCGGATGGTTTTCTTTTTAGCCATCACGACCCCGATCCGGCAGATGGGGCGTCTTTACCCCTGATGCGACAACTATCGGACCAACGCTCCATGGCTTGTTTTTCATCTTCGGTGAAGCGTTTTAACCGGTTCATAAGATCGTCGAAGTCGACGAGATGGCCGTTGAAATCGGGTCCATCGACGCAGGCAAACTTGATGCCCTCACCGATTTTAACCCGGCAGCCGCCGCACATGCCGGTGCCATCAACCATAATCGGGTTAAGGCTGACGGTGGTTTTAATGTCCGCCGGGCGCGTCGTTTCCGCGCACGCCTTCATCATGATTGGTGGGCCGATGGCGACGACTTCGTCAATATCGGTGTGCTTTTCCATGGCCAGTTTGATGCCATCGGTAACCAGCCCCTTGATTCCGGCGGAACCATCATCGCTGCAGATAATAAATTCATCGCAGTATTTTCTGAATTTATCCTCCCAAAAGACCAGTTGCTTGTTACGAAAGCCGATGACGCCAATCACATAGGCGCCACTTTCTTTAAAGGCGCGGGCTTGCGGGAATACAGGGGCCACGCCCAGGCCACCGCCAACGCAAACAACCTTTTTGCTGTTTCCTATGTGGCTCGGCATTCCCATGGGGCCGACAACACCGAAAAGCGTGGTTCCTCTTTGGCAGATCTGCTGCATCTCTTTGGTCGTCTTGCCAACGGCCTGGATGACAAGTGTTACGGTGCCTTTTTTGCGATCAAAATCAGCAATTGTAAGGGGGATGCGCTCACCGTGCTCCTGGGCAATGACGATGACAAACTGGCCCGGCCTTGCCGCCTTCGCCATGATCGGGTGACGGAATTCAAGCATGAAGGTAACGTCAGAAAAGTCTTCCCGCCTGACGATCTCGACAGTGGGTTCATCCTCAAGCCCTGGGGATGAAATTAATGTTTCTGATAAGTCTGTTTTTTCGCTCGACGTGGTACCCATCTTGGATCACCTCCGGCAGCGGCATCAACAATACCGCGGAATAATAGGCCGATGCCTTTGCCGGACAATGATCTAGGTCAAATTTGTCGTTTCGACAGGCACCGGGTCTGGTTGAGCATTCCTGGATATGTTGTATCCAGCTTCCTCAAGTGCCCCAATGATGTCTTTAGCAAGCACCTCCGGGGAGGGATGGGCCGATAAAAAACCACTTTCTGCAATACTCATTGCATGATTTTCCCCGATTTTCAGGGTTCGCTCGATAATCTGGACAATCTCTTCGTTCATTTCGACCCCCGTGCTTAAATTCAACAAGAACGTAACAAGGGTGTGTTTTAAAATGTCTGGTGATCAGGAAACACAAATACCCCTGAGCGTAATCATATGACAAAGTTTTCACGAGAATTGCATTGATCTAGATCATCACCCGCCCTGTGGCGGCCCACACAGATATCCACTCTACCCGCAAGCCTGAAATCCGGATTTTATGACGGCATCAAATGATTGCTGGCCGTATAGGCATATTTCAACGATTACCGGGTTGTCCCGGTAAAGCGAAACGATACAATATGAAATAACCAGATCGGGGAATGGGGCCATGGATCAAAATATTAAAAACATTCACAGCTATTACTCGCCAGGTGATTTGTATAACAAGATCATTGAAGGGCTTGGCAAGCTTGGTAAGGATTTAACGAAAGTCACACTGGATGATCTTCATCCCGTGGATGAGTTTCATATCCGGGGCGAAACGGCCACCAGGGAGCTCATTGAGCTGTCTGGTTTTTCCTCTGACCTTCATATTCTGGATGTCGGTTGCGGCATCGGCGGCTCCACACGCCGCCTGTCCCATGAAACAGGTTGTCGTGTAACCGGCATCGATTTAAGCGATGCCTACATTGATACCGCAGAGCGATTGACCGCATTGCTCAATATGCAGGAGCGGGTCAAGTTCCATGCGGCCAGTGCGTTGGAATTACCGTTCGATGACAATTCATTTGACGGCATCTGGTCTTTGCAGATGAACATGAATGTCGAAAATAAACTGTCGTGGCTAACCGAAACCTGTCGTGTGCTCAAACCTGGCGGTAACGCCGTCTTGTATGAAGTGTGCGGCAGTAAAAACACCCCCCAGCATTTCCCCGTACCGTGGGCGCAAGACAGTTCCATGAGTTTCCTGGTGCCACCCGACGCGTTCCGTGAGCTCATAACATCCGCGGGTTTTGAAATTTCCGTCTGGAATGACAAGACCGATCTCGCAAAGCAGGCCTTTGCAAAAGTGCAAAAACCTGTGGGTGAGCCTGATCTGCCGGTACTGGGTGTGTACATGCTGGCTGGAAACGACATTGGCGCCAAGGCCTATAACCTGCGCCGCAACCTTGAGGAAGAACGCGTCAGCCTGATTGAAACTGTAGCGCTAAAACCCGGTCTATAAAGCGTCTGCGCAAAGTGGATATCCGGCGACCATTACCCTGCCAAGATAAGCTTAAGCGGTGTCCTTGCGGTGATCCCAAAGATAAACAGCCGCCCCGGCAAGAAGACCCCAGAAAACCCCGCTGATGCCAAAAAATGTCATCCCCGAAGCCGTGACAAGGAATGTCACGAGCGCCGCCTCACGATCCGCTGGCGAGGACATGGCCGAAACAAGGGAAGCGCTTAAAGCGCCAAACAGGGCAAGGCCGGCAACGGCGGCAATCAGGATTGGCGGTGAAATGCTGATGAAGACAATGGCCGCACTGGCGCTCAGTCCGAAGACAATATAAATGACGCCGCCAATGATCGCCGCCCAGTAACGCTTTGCAGGATCGGGATGGGCTTCCTCGCCCGCACAAATCGCCGTGGTAATGGCGGCAAGGTTAACCGCGTGGCCACCGAAGGGCGCCGAAGCCAGACTAAACAATCCGGTCCAACTGAACATGGCGCCGGCATCGGGTTTGTAACCAAAACTGTTGAGGACGGCGATGCCGGTAATATTCTGTCCTGCCATGGTGATGATAAACAAAGGAAGGGCAATGCCGATAATGCCCGGGACGGTAAAGCCGGGAGTTACAATAAACGGCATTGACCAGATGGCGTCGATCTGGCCGACATCAACATCGTGAACCATGACAATGAGCACACCAGCGACCAGCACGGCCGCAGGGACGGCCAACAGCCGTTTTATTCTGGCGACGACAGCCCAGACCACAACAATGGACAAGCCGACAATTGGAAACCTGGCGATGGCTTCAAAGGGAGCCAGACAAAGCGGTAACAGAACACCCGCCAGCATGGCGCTTGCCAAAGCGTTCGGTATGGCTGAAATGGCGCGCCCGAACGGCTTCCATAAACCGGCAAGAATGATAAGTACTGCGGTAACAATGAAGGCGCCAACGGCGACCGGGAAGCCACCCTCTATAGGCGCGAGTGTCGCCAGGAACGCAGCGCCCGGCGTTGACCAGGCGACACTGATGGGCATGCGGGTCTTGATGGCCAGAAAGACCGCGCACAAACCCATGGAAATGGCCAGGGCCATCAGCCCGGATGTCGCCTCTGCCGAACTGGCGCCGACACCTTTGAGGCCCTGAAAAACAATCGCGAATGAACTGGCAAAACCAACAAAGGCGGCAAGAGCGCCCGCCGCAACAGCCCCTACAGATAGATCCTGTCGCATCCTGTCCCCCATGAAAAAGATTCCCGCACGTAGGTACACTGCCGGGAGTTGGGCGTCCAGACCTGGCGTTCATTAGCCAGAGGCGGACCGATCAACACCTCCTGTTTTCTAACCCGCAACACGCCCGAATGTCTGGATGGTTGCCGCAACAATCATTCAGCAGAAAAGAAACCAGACTTCCAAGATTTTCAAAGTTTGCGCGATAGATGATATTTCGCGATTGACGTTCCGAAGTGATCACGCCTGCACTTTCCAGTGCTGAAAGATGAAATGAAGCCCTTGAGGATGTCGCCTCAACATATTTACCAACATCCCCGGCTGAGGCCCCATTCGCAGCACATTTAACCAAATATCTGACGATGCGCAGTCGGGTTTCTTGGGAAAGCGCTCCAAACATATCGAGTGCATTATTTTCAATCATATCTCAATATCTCTTGAATTGTTGAAGTAATGAGTATATATCCTTTTTAAACGCCGTCAAGAAAGCCTTGTAGGTTGAGAAAAATGGAGTCAAGAAAATGAAAATTGTCAGTTACAAAATTTGTCCCTTTGTTCAGCGCGTCACGGCTCTGCTTGAGGCAAAACATATTCCCTACGCGATCGAATTCATCAGCCTGAGCGATAAACCGCAGTGGTTTTTGGATATATCGCCAAACGGTCAGGTTCCCGTGCTGATTACCGATGATGGAACGGCGCTTTTTGAGTCCGATGCGATCGTTGAATATATTGAAGAAGTCTATCCGACTCTACTGCCTGAAATCTCACCTGAGGATAAAGCCCTGAACCGAGCCTGGAGCTACCTGGCTTCAAAGAACTATCTTGTTCAATGCAGCGCACAACGCAGCTCCGATAACGACGCGCTCAAAGAGCGTAGTGAAAAATTGGGTCAAGCCTTTGACAAAATCGAAAGTCGGCTGGGCGACACGCCATTCTTTGACGGAAATACGATTGGTATGGTTGACGTTGCATGGCTGCCACTTCTGCACCGCGCAAATATTATTGAGAAGCGCACAGGCTATAATTTCATTGGAGATCGACCCAAAACGAAGGCATGGCAAAAAAATCTGATGGCAACTGGACTTGCTGAAAAATCAGTTGCATCAGATTTTGAAGAAGCGTTCACAAATTTCTATCTCTCCGATCAAACGTTCCTCGGTCGTGGATGTGATGCTGTAAAATCCACTGCTGACGAGGCATGTGCAACTGGAACATACTGCTGATCCTAGCGCCCCGAAGCGGATAGCGTAATGTCCGCTTCGGATCATTCCCGGTCTGATGGCTGCCCTGAATTGACTTCCGCCTTTCCTCCTTATCCCAAACGGTTCATTATTTCATGCTGATTTTCAGCGCCGGTAACCCAAAGGCTGCAGTTTTCCCTTTGACCTCTGATGTCCCTTCGGCATGATCCGGCCCATGAGTATCATCGCCTTCCTTTCGATCAGTCCGCGCTTTCTGGCTTTCGGGTTTTTTACGGCCTTTGCCTCGTCCTTCGGGCAGACGTTTTTCATTGCCTTGTCGAGTGCCGACATTCGGGCTGAATTTGACCTCAGCCATGGTGACTTTGGCCTGATCTATTCGTGCGCAACCATAACAAGCGCCGGGTTGTTGATTTGGGCCGGCCGTAAAATCGACGACATCGATTTACGCCCCTATACCTGTATCGCCTGTATCGGCCTGGCGCTGGCCTGTTTGGGGATGGCCAGTGTGGGGTCGGCGTTGTGGTTGATCCCGGCTATCTTCGGCCTGCGTTTTACGGGTCAGGGCTTGCTGACACACGTATCGGCGGTTTCAATGGCGCGCTATTTCGATAGCCACCGGGGCAAGGCGCTCAGCGTTGCGGCTATGGGCTACCCTGTTGGCGAAGCGCTTTTTCCGACCCTTGCCGTGGCCGTAATCGCAACCCTCGGCTGGCGTCAAATGTGGTTGGCGCTCGGGGTTGTGCTTTTGGTGCTGTTGGCGCCGTTTATGCTGTGGCTTCTGAAAGGCCATAGCGAGCGTCACAGAGGATTGGATATCGGAGTCCGTTCAGCAGACCAGGCGGTGAAAATAACCGGCTGGACACGCGCCCAGGTTTTGAAAGACCGGCGTTTCTATGTGTTGTTGCCGAGTTATCTGGCCTTAAGTTTTATTGGCACCGGTTTCTTTTTTCATCAGGTTCATCTGACCCAAAGCAAAGGCTGGAGCCTGTCTCTTTTCGTCAGCTTCTTTGTTGTCTATGCCATTACCCAGATATTTTCCGCCTTGCTCAGTGGTCTGCTTGTTGATCGTTTCAATGCCCGCAGCTTGATGCAGGTTTATTTGCTTCCTGCCGCTGTTGGTCTTGGCTTTATTGCGACCTTTGACGCCCCCTGGTGCGGGGCTGTCTTCATGGCGTTTATGGGGCTGTCTTCGGGTGCAGTCGGCGTTACCCACGGCGCTATCTGGGCCGAAATTTACGGCATTGCCCATCTTGGCGCGATCAAGGCCCTTGGGGCGGCGTTGATGGTTCTCTCTACTGCCCTGTCACCGCCGGTTATGGGACTGGCCCTTGATGCCGGCATCAGCATGGAGGAGATCGCCCTTGCCTGTATCGCCTTCATCCTGTTTTCGGCGGCCCTTGTCACCTTTGTTTTTCCCCGCATATATGTGCACCCGGCATGATCTTGGTCAATGCGGTGATTTGCCATTTTCCCTTATAAATACAGCAGTCTGGAAAGGTCTGGCGCTTTCGATGCGAATGCACGCTTGGAAAAAGGCGCGTCGGGTGGGGTAAAAAATGGTGAAGCTTAAATGGCTCGATAGTTTTGCGATCGGCATTGAACATATTGATGAGGATCACAAACAAATTCTTCAGATCATGCAGGATGTCCAGGTAGCAGTGGACAACAAGGATTACGGCCTTTGCGCCTCACTGCTGGACGAACTGGTCGAGCTGGGGGCCTCTCATTTTGCCAGCGAAGAAGAGTATCTGGCCAAGGTCAGTTACCCCTACATCGAAGAACACATTCTTTATCACCAGGAACTGTTGTTGAAGGTCAAGGCCGTAAAGGCAATCTGTAACAATGCGGACAGTGACGGCGGGCTGGAGGAATGCTTCAATAGCATGGCCGAATTTTTGATCGACGATATTATTGCCGGCGACTTGCAGTTCAAATCCTATTTGCAGTCCCGCGGCCTGGTCAAATAAGCCTTTCGGGGTTGGCCACCTGACTTTGCAAATCACGCCTTAAATATATGGAATCTTAAGAATTTTATGCGCTTGCTTTCGTGTGATTCACGCTTAGATTCAAGAGCGTGTGGAAGGAGCAGGCGTGGAAAAAATGGCTGATGCTATCCTGAATACGGGTGGATCAATCAATTCAGGGGGGAAAGTACGGACTTTTCTTGGCCGGCTTGCGCGTCTGATCGGGCAATTCCTGCGCCTTAAAAAAAGCAAGAAGAAAACCGTTTCCAAGGGCCGTCGTCCTGCACGGGAGAAGCTCGAGGCCGATGATGAAACGGCGGCAGACAGTTTCGAGCCCGCGACGCTCTGGTCACCCGAACGCCTGAACGTGATTGAAAAATTATGGGGCGAGGGTTGCATCAGTCCGGGCAGTGCGGAATTCCTGCGGGTGACGCTTCCCTTGCTTGGTTTATCGGAAAAAAAGAGCCTGCTTATGCTGGGTGCCGGGCTTGGCGGTCTTGGCCGGGCGATGGTCGATGAGACGGGGGTCTGGGTTACCGGGCTTGAAGCCGATGAGGAACTGGCCGGGTTGGGCAAGGACATGACCAAAATGGCTGGTATGCAAAAGCGCGCACCGGTGACGCTGGGCAATCTTGAGCAGCCCAAACTGAAGGAAAATTCCTTTAACGCCGTTGTTTCTCTGGAAAGTTTGTACCGGGTTGCCGCCAAGGAACAATTGTATACGGCGATGGCTGCCGCCCTTCGCGGCGATGGCGAGTTGATGATGACCGACCTTGTTAAAGCTAATGACGAACCGCTAAACGATATCATGAATGCCTGGGCAGGGCGCGAACCCACGCCGCCTCATTTATGGACAGCCGATGCCATCCAGTCCTTCATGAAGACCTTGAACCTGGATGTCCGGCCCTATCAGGATATTACAGCCCCCTATCGGGCCAACATCTTTAAGGGCTTTTTCAATTACCTGTCGGGGGTTACCAAACCCGAACTGCTGGAAATATCCGGTGATTTGATCAACGAATGTGAATATTGGGCAAAGCAGCTTACGGCCATAGACAGCGGCGGGCTCAAGGTCTACAGGTTCCATGCCATCAAGTTGCCTGATAAACGCAAATCGGCGTTTTAAAGCCCATTTAATAAATCCCGGCACGGGCATTGACAGATCGCTCTGATACCCCTATTTTCCGCGCCTTGCGCAGCCGAATGTCAGGTTGCTCTAGTTTAAGGATTTGAGAGCTATGAAGGTAAGAAATTCCCTTAAGTCGGCCAAGATACGCGACAAGAATTGCCGGATCGTGCGTCGCAAGGGTCGGGTTTATGTCATTAACAAGACCAATCCACGCTTCAAAGCGCGTCAGGGATAACCTTTCGTCTTGTTTTAGCTCTGCCTTTCGGGTTCTGCCCGGATGGTGAAAAATTTCAGAAAACCGTGCTATTTGGCGCGGTTTTTCTTTTATATGGGTCCCTGAAAGCCTAAATTTACAAGGTATTCATTAAATCAGGGCGCCACCATGAAGATGCCAACGCCAGACTCCGGGATTCTCGCCCGGCGCGACGAGATCATTACTGCATTGTCAGGGTTGCTGGCTGCGGAAAGTGTGATTTCCGACGCTGACGAACGGCGCGTTTATGAATGTGACGGCCTTTCCGCCTATCGCCAGTTGCCAATGGTCGTGGTGCTGCCTTCAACGACGGCGGAAGTTTCGGCTGTTTTGACGTATTGCTTCGCAGAAGGCATCAAGGTTGTGCCACGCGGGGCCGGTACGTCCCTTTCCGGCGGTGCCCTGCCGCTGGCCGATGGGGTGATGCTGGGGCTTGGAAAACTCAATTGCATCCTTGATGTGGATTTTGACAACCGGGCGGTGGTCAGCCAGCCGGGTGTTACCAATCTGGCGATCACCGAAGCCGTCGCTCACAAGGGTTTCTATTACGCGCCCGATCCTTCAAGCCAGATCGCCTGTTCCATCGGCGGCAACGTTGCGGAAAATGCGGGCGGCGTTCACTGCCTGAAATATGGCCTGACCACCAATAACCTGCTGGGTATCGAAGTGGTGATGATGGACGGTCAGGTGGTGCGCCTGGGCGGCAAGCATTTTGACAGCGAAGGTTACGACCTGCTGGGCCTGATGACCGGTTCGGAAGGCTTGCTTGGGGTGGTTACCGAAGTCACCGTGCGGATTCTCAAAAAACCCGAAACCGCCCGTGCCGTGCTCGTCGGTTTTCCTTCCAACGAAGCCGCTGGCGATTGCGTCGGTGCGATCATCGGCGCCGGAATTATCCCCGGCGGTATGGAGATGATGGATAAACTGGCGACACAGGCGGCCGAAGACTTCGTGCACGCGGGCTATCCGCTGGATGTTGAATCACTGCTGATCATCGAACTCGATGGCCCCGAAGCAGAAGTCACGTATCTGATCGAACGGGTCGATGGCATCGCCCGCGAGGCCGGGGCGACCTATTCGCGTATCAGTGAAAGCGAAGAAGAGCGCATTGCCTTCTGGGCCGGGCGCAAGGCGGCGTTTCCGGCTATTGGCCGCATCTCGCCGGATTATTACTGCATGGACGGCACCATCCCGCGGACCCGCTTGCCGGAAGTTCTTTCGCGGATGGCTGAAATGTCAGAACGCTACGGATTGCGCGTCGCCAACGTTTTTCATGCCGGGGACGGGAATCTGCATCCGCTGATCCTGTACGATGCCAATATTCCCGGCGAATTGGAAAAGACCGAGGAATTCGGCTCCGAGATTCTTAAATTATGTGTCGAGGTGGGCGGCGTGCTGACCGGTGAACATGGTGTTGGCGTTGAAAAGCGTGACCTTATGGAAGTGATGTTTACAGAAGATGATCTTAAGCAGCAGCAGCGGGTCAAATGCGCATTCGATCCGGATGGGTTGCTTAATCCGGGCAAGGTCTATCCAACCTTGCACCGTTGTGCCGAATTGGGCCGTGTGCATGTGCATGACGGCAAAACCCGCTTCCCCGATCTTCCCAGGTTCTGACGGTCATGGGCGAAACCTACAAACCGGACACGCCAGAGCAGGTTCTTGACGCCGTTAAATGGGCGCTGGCCGAAGAACAGACGCTGGATGTTTTCGGCCACGCCAGCAAACGCAATTTTGGCTGCCCTGCGAGCACTCACAACAACCTCGACCTGTCGGCCTTAAGCGGCATCACTTTGTATGAACCGGCTGAACTGGTCATGAGCGCCGCCGCCGCGACACCCATGAGCGAAATCCAGTCAACCATTGACGAGCACAATCAGCGTCTGGCTTTCGAGCCGCCCAATTTTGGGCCACTGCTGGATTCCGGGCCTGAAGCCGGGACAATTGGCGGCGTCCTGGCCTGTAATCTGGCTGGTCCGCGACGCATATCAGCGGGAAGTGCGCGTGATCATATCCTTGGCTTCCACGCTGTCAGTGGCCGCGGCGAGGTCTTTAAATCGGGTGGAAGGGTGGTCAAGAATGTCACCGGATTTGATCTGTCCAAGTTGCTTGCCGGTTCCTTCGGCACTTTGGCGGTGATGACGGATGTCACCTTTAAAGTGCTGCCGGTTCCTGAAAAATCCCGAACCGTGCTGGTCATGACGGAAGATCATGCCAAGGGCGTGGCGGCCATGCGTGATGCCCTGCACAGTTCTTACGAAGTCTCTGCCGCGGCTTATTTGCCGGCCGACATTGCGGCGCTTTCTGATGTCTCGTATGTCAGTTCGGGCAAAGGCGGGCATTGCGCATTGCGTGTGGAAGGGCCGGGACCATCGGTGGAATATCGCACCGGGGCCTTGCGGCAATTATTGGCCGGTTTCGGCGAGACGGAGGAATTACACACCACCAACACCAATGCCCTGTGGAGGGAAATTCGCGACGTTGCTTATTTCGTTTCCGGTGGTGAACAGCTCTGGCGTCTGTCGGTTCCGCCTTCCGAAGGCGCCCGGGTAATGCAAAAAATAGCCGAAAGTATTGGCGGACGCGCTTTCCTTGACTGGGGCGGCGGCCTGATCTGGTTCGCCATCAAGCCCCGCGACAATGCCGCCCATCAGGAAATCCGTGCAATTCTGGGTGACGTCGGTGGTCACGGGACCCTGATCAGGACGAGCGATGATGTGCGCGCCCGGGTTCCGGTTTTTCAACCACAACAACAAGCCCTGGCCGACCTTAGCGCCCGGATCAAAGACAGTTTTGATCCCATGGGCATTCTGTGTCCGGGACGTATGGGATAAAAGGATGGAAACCACCTTTAGCCCCGAACAAATGCAAGTCCCGGCGATTGCCATCGCCAACGACATTTTGCGCAAGTGTGTACATTGCGGTTTCTGCACCGCGACGTGCCCGACCTATGTCTTGCTTGGTGACGAGGCGGACAGTCCACGCGGCCGCATCTACCTGATCAAGGACATGCTGGAAAACGCCAAGCCGGCCCCGGCCAAGGTGGTCAAGCATATCGACCGCTGCCTGACCTGCCTGTCCTGTACCAGCACCTGTCCGTCGGGCGTCGATTACATGCATCTGATCGACCATGCGCGGGTCTATGTGGAAGAAACCTATTCCCGGCCCCTGGGCGACAGGCTTTTGCGGATGTTGCTGGCTTTCGTCGTCCCCAACCCTGTGATCTTTCGCTTGTCGCTGATCGGGGCCAGGCTGGGGCGACCGTTCAAGGCGCTGATGCCGGGTCGCCTTAAGGGCATGATCGCCATGGCTCCCGATAAATTGCCGGCGGCTTCCACAGGTGATGAACCACAGGTATTCGCCGCACAAGGCGAACGCCGTATGCGTGTCGCGCTGATGACCGGTTGCGCCCAGAAAGTCCTGCGCCCGTCCATCAACGAGGCAACGGTGCGGCTGCTTAACCGGCATGGCTGCGAGGTCGTCGTCGCCCCGGGAGCAGCCTGTTGCGGGGCGCTGGTTCATCACATGGGCAAGGAGGATGCCTCCCACGCTGCGGCGCGTAACAATGTTGCCGCCTGGACGAGCGAAGTCGAAGGTGCCGGACTGGACGCGATTGTCATCAACGCCTCGGGTTGCGGGACGACGGTCAAGGATTACGGCTTCATGCTGAAGGATGATTCGATCTGGGCCGAAAAGGCGGGCCGAATCGCCTCCCTGACAAAGGATGTGAGCGAGGTCATGTCCGCCCTTGGTGTCGGTGAGACGCAACTCAAAGATCAGCCCAGCGTTGTTTATCATTCAGCCTGTTCCATGCAACACGGTCAAAAGCTGCGCGAGGAACCGAAAAACCTGCTCAAAAGTGCCGGCTTTGAAGTCCGCGATCCGGCCGAAGGCCATTTGTGTTGCGGTTCGGCGGGAACATATAATTTATTGCAGCCTGAACTGGCCGGGGCCTTAAAGGTGCGTAAGGCGGCTCATCTGGAAGCTCAGGGTGCGGCGGTTATCGCTACCGGTAATATTGGTTGTCTGATACAAATTTCCGGTGCGACGGAGATCCCTGTCGTTCATACTGTGGAATTACTCGACTGGGCGACTGGCGGCCCGGTCCCTGAAAGTCTGAAATGAACCCGGAACCACCATCAAGAGCGACCGTTTCCGAGGGCTTTATTGAAGACCTGCGTTCCATTGTTGGCGACAGATTGTCAACCGGTGCCAGCGTTTGTGAACAACATGGTCAGGATTTATCCTACCACACCCCTTCACCGCCCGACGTGGTTGTCTTCGCGATCAGTACGCAAGAAGTCTCTGCCATCGTTAAGCTGTGCGCGGCCAGCAAAGTGCCGGTTATTCCTTATGGAGCGGGAACCTCGCTGGAAGGCCATCTGATCGCATTGAGAGGTGGCGTCAGTATCGATTTGAGCCAGATGAACGAAGTTGTCAGCGTCAATGCCGATGACATGGATGTTGTGGTGCAGGCTGGCGTCAGCCGCAAGCAACTCAATCAACACCTCCATAATACGGGCCTGTTTTTCCCGGTTGACCCGGGCGCCGATGCTTCTCTGGGTGGCATGGTGGCGACGCGAGCGTCGGGCACCAATGCGGTGCGATACGGGACCATGCGCGAAAACGTTCTGGCCCTGACAGTGGTGATGGCTGATGGCCGGATCGTCCACACGGGCAGCCGGGCCAGGAAATCCTCGACAGGCTACGACCTGACCCACTTGATGGTCGGTTCGGAAGGAACTCTGGGTGTTGTCACGGAAGTGACCCTCAAACTGCACGGCATTGCCGAAGCAACCTCCGCCGCCGTGGTTCCGTTTGAAACCCTTGAAGGGGCCGTTAACACCGTCATTCAGACCATTCAGTTCGGCGTTCCCATCGCCCGCATTGAGTTGCTTGATGAGGTTCAGGTGAAGGCGAGCAATCTTTATTCCAAGACCGATAACCCGGAGCAGCCGACCTTGTTCCTTGAATTCAACGGGTCGGAAGCCAGCGTCAAGGAGCAGACAGAGCAGGTCAGGGACATCTGTGATGAAAATGGCGGCGGAGAGTTTCGTTGGTCAACCCGCCATGACGAACGTGATAAACTGTGGGAGGCCCGCCATAATGTTGCCTATGCCAATATGGCGCTGATGCCGGGTTGCAAGATCATGGTCACCGATGCCTGTGTGCCGATCTCAAATCTGGCCGCCTGCCTTCTTGAAACGCGCAAGGATATTGACGAATCAGGTATGTTCGCGCCAATTGTTGGCCACGTCGGGGATGGTAATTTTCACCTGACCATTTTACTCGACCCCGATGATGATGAAGCGATCACACGCGCCCATGCCCTCAATGACAGGATGATCAAAAGGGTTCTGGATATGGGCGGAACCAGTTCAGGTGAACACGGGGTCGGCATGGGTAAAATAGAATACATGGAAGATGAGCACGGCGAAGGTGTTGCCGTTATGCGTCAGATAAAGCAGGCTCTCGACCCCCAAAACATTATGAATCCCGGAAAGATTCTTCCTGCGGGATAAACAGATCACCCTTTGGTTTGCCCATTGCAGGCCAAGTCACTAATATCCCTTGTATTATATGACGTTAAGGAGCGAACAAGCGTGAACAAGATTCTGACCGGCGCAGGCATTTTGATTGCCATTGTTGTTGCGGCAATCCTGGTCGGTCCGGGCATGATCGACTGGAACAGCTATAAGGCCGACATTACCGAGCAGGCCGAGCATTTTACCGGGCGCAAGCTGAGCATCGACGGGACCATCGAAATTTCGATTTTGCCAGCCCCGGCCCTGATCGCAAACGATGTCCGCCTGGCCAACGTCGATGGGGCCAGTGCCGCCGATATGGTCAGCCTGAAATCACTGCAGGTTCGTGTCGCCCTGGGGCCTCTGCTTAGTGGCCAAATCAAGGTGCAGACTGTCCATCTGGTTGATCCGGTAATCGAACTGGAAAGTTTTGCAAACGGTCGCACCAATTTGGAATTCGCCGTTGGTGGCGGGGACGTCGCTGCGGAACAACCCGAAAGCACAAAAGAGGCATTGCCTGAAACGCCCACGACCCAGGCTGGCGAAGGGGGCTTTAGTCTGGATAATTTCGTCGTCCAGAATGCGACTGTCATTTATCGCGACGCCAAGGCTGGCAGCATTGAACGTATTGAAAAATTTAACGCTACCTTTGCCGCGGCGTCCCTGGACGGTCCCTTTGAAAGCACCGGCAATCTTTTCGCCCGCGGGGTTCCCCTGGAATATACGGTTTCGGTCGGCAAGATCATTGAACAGCGCACCGCACCGCTCAGCCTGACCATCGGCTTGCAGCCCGGGGATACCAAATCCACCCTGTCGGGCGCCATTATCGGTCTGAATGAAGTGCCGACGTTTAAGGGTTTTCTTAAATCCACCGGCAAGAATTTGGCGTCGCTTATCCAGTCGTTGGGACCCAAGGGGCGGCTGCCGGGTTTGCTCGGCCAGACCTTCGCCCTGGAAGGTGAGGTCGAGGCTTCGGCAAGCGAACTGAAAGTCGCCAATATGAGCGTCAGCCTCGGCAACACCACCGCGACGGGATCGGGTGCTCTTAAACTGGAAGAAAACATCGTCGTCGATCTTGAGCTTGGCGTTGACAGTATTGACGTCGACAAGTGGATGGCGATTCCGGAAATTAAAAAAGTCGTCGTCCCGGCCCCGCAAAGCAAGCAGGTCATGACAGAGGGGGCGGAGCCTAAAACCACGGTTTCTTTGGAAATGCCGGCTAAAATCAGTGAATCTGCAGCAGACCCGATGGCGGGGGGCTTGCCGAAAAATATAGAGGCAACGTTGAAATTCAATGCTGACTCCCTGACCCTAAAAGGGGGTCTGATAAGACAAGCCCGTCTTAGCGCCGAACTCAGCGGTGGCGAGATCGTCATTAACCAGATTTCCGCCCTGCTTCCGGGTAGCGCCGATGTTGCGTTGTTCGGTTTTGTCGTTGCAGATGAAGGCCAACCCCGCTTTGAAGGCGACCTTGAAGTGTCAGTCGGCGACTTGCGCGGGGTAACGGGATGGCTTGGCGCGCCGCCGCCGCCGGTGCCTTCTGACCGCCTTCGTAAAATGACTCTGGCTGCAAAACTGACGGCCAATGCAAAGGCCATTACGGCAAGCGATCTTGATGTTTTATTTGACAGTTCGCGTTTGACGGGCAAGGCGGTCATTCGTTTGGGCCAGCGCATGGGGATTGATACGGACCTGACTCTCGATCGCATCAATTTGGATGCCTACCTGGTTCCGGGCGCAGCGATAAGCACCCCGCCGCCACCGCCGAAAATTCCCGAAACGCCGACAGCGACAGCGGAAGCGAAAGCCAAAAAAGCCGAATCCATGGGCGGGATTGCAGCCATCAGCGCCTTAAATGAATTTGACGCTAACCTGAAAGGCCGTATCCAAACCCTTGTTTACGAAGGTGCCCAAATCAAGAATGTCAAACTGGACGGCTCGGTTCAGAACGGTGCGATCAATGTACGCAATATCAGTATCGACAAGCTGGCAGGTTCGACATTCAAGGCCAGCGGTCTGATCAAAAATCTCGATGGTATCCCGCAATTGGACAATGTTCGCCTTGATGCCAAGGCCGCCGACGTTTCGCGTCTGCTGCGTCTGGCCGGTATCGAATCACCGCTTGATTCCAGAAAACTGGGAATGCTGACATTCGCCGGGCAGGTCGACGGATCGGCACTGAACCCGGATATGGGTTTTAGCCTGAAAGGCGCCGGAACCAGCATTGCTCTGGTTGGCAAGGCGTCGTTTCTGCCTGTCGTCGGTGGTTTTGAAGGCAAGTTGAAAGTTGTCCACGGAAATATCGTCCAGATGTTACGCTCTTTGGGCGTCGATTACCGGCCGGGGGGAAAGCTCGGCGGATTGAATCTGGAAAGCCAAATTAAGGCTGATCTTTCGGGACTGACCTTAAATGAATTGGCTGGACAGGTGGGGCCGGTAAAGATGAACGGGGCCGCCAAGGTATCGATAAGCGGGCCGAGAACAAAAATTTCTGCCGATCTCAATACCGACAGGATCGTCGCGGATGTGTTTTTACCAGCCTCGAAAGGGGCCTTTCGGATTGACCCGGCCGGGCCCGTTGCTGCCGCCTTTATCGGTCCTCGCGCCCCTGCCGGCAAATCTGCTTTCAAACGGCTTGTCGCCTTTGCCACAAGCCGTTGGCCAACCGATCCCATAGATCTTTCGGTTTTGAAAAGTTTTGATGCTGACATCAAGGTCAAATCCAGGGCGCTGGTTTTTGGTAACTATCAACTCGATAACGCGGATGTGGCGGCAACGGTCGATGATGGCGTGTTGCAGTTGGAAAAGCTGAACGGTGGCCTGTTTGGCGGTGCTATCGCCGCCACCGCAAACATTCGCGCTGCTTCCCCGTCAACCGTTGAAACCGCCATTTCATTGAAAAATCTGGATGTGGCCAGGGGTCTGATGGCTGTTATCGGCGAAACTCCCGCCGGTGGCAGGGCCGGAATGGATGTCAATTTGAAGACAAGCGGCTTCACGGTTGCCGATCTGGTTGCGGCCCTTGGTGGCAGGGGGGCAATCGCCTTGAAGGGGCTGGACGTGGCCAAGACAGGGAAGGGCACGGCGCTTTCTTCCGTGCTTGGTCTGGTCGCCGGACTGAATAATCTTGGCGGTGTACTTTCAGGCAAAAAAGCCGGTGCAGGGTTGGCTGATGTCACGGGCTCTTTCAATATTAACAAGGGAATTGCAACATCGAACGATCTGGCGTTGCTGTCTTCCATGGGTACCGGACAGGCCAGGGGAAGCGTTGATCTGTCGCGTTGGCTGATTGATGTCGCAGGCCAGGTCGAAATGTCACAAAATTTTCTTGGCCTGATCCTTAACCAGGGACAAGCGACGCCGTCGCTGTTGCCGTTTTCCATCAAGGGCAATCTGGACGCCCCCAATGTCAAGCTGGATACCTCGAAATTGCAGGGGGCGGGGCTTCCCATTCCGGGACTGGACAAGGTGCTGAAGAAAAAGGGTCTTGGAAATATCCTGCAACAGATCATTCCGGGATTGGGTGGGTCAACCGGCAGTCAGCCAACGTCACCACCGCCGTCCACATCAACAGGCAACACCCCGCCACCGCCTCCGCCACCACCGTCATCGGAGCCACAGAAACTGAAACCCCAGGACTTGCTTAAGGGTCTGTTGAAGGGGCTGGGCGGTTAGCCAGGACATAAAGCCGGATGGCGCTGGACAGGTTGCCATCGCGGCCACCGTCGACCTGGGCGACAAGGTCGTTGATGGAAAGGCCCTTGTCTCGGGCGATCCGGCAAAAAGCATCCCAGAATGCATTCTCCAGCGACACGCTGGTTTGATGTCCGGCGATCAACACCGAATGCTTGCGGATGGCTGCGGGTTCGCTGCTCATTTCAGCGCCGTGACGAAACTGGCGAAAGCATCGATCGCCTGATCCCAGTTCTGTTGTTCGGTGCGTCCGGATTTCTTGCGGGGCTTGAAACCGTGTTCGCCATCTTCAAGCCAGGATACCTTGATCGCCGGTGACAGTGGATAGCTCGCGACATCCTGCTTGTTGCCAAGGCTGTCCCGCTCCCCTTGCAGGAAGAGGGCCGGGGTCGTCAATTCTTGCAGGTGATCAATGCGCAATTTGTCGGGCTTTCCTGGCGGGTGAAAAGGATATCCCAGGCATACCAGCCCTTTGACGTGCGATTGGTCGGCGACCATTGAGGCAATCCGCCCGCCCATGGATTTGCCACCGATAACAAGGTTTTTCGGGCCCAAATCCGCGATCACCGCCTCCCAGGTTTCAAGCAGCACCCTGGCCGGATTTGGCGGGCGTTTTTTGCCGTTCTCACGGCGTTCAACCATGTAGGGGAATTCAAAGCGCACGACCCTGAACCCGTGATTTCCCAGACCAACGGCAAAGGTTTCCATGAACGCCGTATCCATCGGCGCCCCGGCGCCGTGGGCGATGGCGATGGTGGTGTCGGCCTTTTCAGGACCATCAAACAAAAAATCTGTTTTAGGCATCGTCAGTTTTCACAGTTGATGAACATCAATTAACTTTCTCATTCTTATATATACGATCCACCGTATGATGCGAGCCTCAAGGATGGAGCAGCGCTGTATGTTGGCGAAATAATATCTTGAACAATGGGGGGAGTAGAATTTCAAGTGTCGCATAAAGTCATAAACACCTTGGCACAAAAAAATGAAAAGATTCTGCCGCCGGGCCTGGCTGTCGGCATTGCGGCCATGGGTCTGGTTTTTGATTTGAACATGCCCCTCGGTGTGGCCGGCGGCATTCCTTATGTCGCCTTGGTGATGCTGGGACTGTGGGCATCCCGGCGCGAGCAGGTCCTTTATCTTGCCATTTTCGCCACTATTCTGACCTTTGTCGGTTATTATTTGTCACCGCCCGGTGGTGTGGCGTGGGTTGTCTTCACCAATCGGATGTTGGCTTTGTTCGCCATCTGGGCAACGGCGATGGTGATCTATAATTACGCCAAGTTAATGGACAATCAACGCAAGATGGCAAGTGCAGTCGAGCAGAGTTCCGTCGGCATTATTATCACCGATACCAATGGGGTAATTGAATACGCCAACCCAAAAGTTTCCCACATATCAGGCTATTCACAAGCCGAAGTGGTCGGTCAGGGCCCGCGCATTTTCAAATCCGATCTGACGGCCGACGAAACGTACGAAAACCTGTGGGAAACGGTTCTTGCGGGTGATGAGTGGCAAGGCGAACTCATTAATAAAAATAAAGATGGCGACTATTACTGGGAAGAACTGCAGGTCTTTCCAATCAGGGGCAGGACCGGGCGAGTCAAAAACTTTGTCGCTATCATGGAGGATATCTCCGAACGCAAGAAAAACGAGGAGAAATTGATTGCGGCCATCCAGGTGGCCGAAAACGCCAATGAGGCGAAATCAAGTTTCCTGGCCAATATGAGCCATGAGTTCAGAACCCCTTTGAATGCTATTCTGGGCTTTTCTGAAACCATAAAAATGCAAATCCTTGGGCCTATGGGAAACGATAAATATACCCAATACATTGACCATATTCATGGGTCGGCGGTGCACCTGGGCAAACTGGTGGAGGAAATTCTCGACCTGTCCAAGATTGAGGCCGGTATACAGGAAATTGACGAGAAAGAAATTATTGTTACCGAACTGCTGCAAAGTTGTTTGGCGTTGGTCAATGAGCAGTCCAGAAGTGCGAAAATCAGGATCAATACCCATGTTGATCCGGCGCTACCGCTGCTCTTTGCCGATGAGCGCATGATCAAGCAAGTGATCTTAAATTTGCTGTCCAACGCCATCAAATTTTCAAAAAAAGGGAACGAGGTCATTTTGAAGAGCTTTTTATCCGAAGGCGGTCAGTTGATGATTGAGGTCAGCGATACCGGGATTGGCATTTCCAGGGATGATTACGAAAAAGTATTCGCCATTTTTGGTCAGGCTGAAAATATTTTTACCCGCTCACATGATGGCGCTGGCCTGGGTCTGCCCATTAGCCGCCGACTGGTCGAGTTGCATAGCGGTACGCTGGAACTCGAAAGTGAGTTCGGAGAGGGAACGACAGTTACCCTTGCCTTCCCGCCAGATCGAGCGGTCACCACTTCCCGGGAAGGTTTGCAGTCTGAGGGCTGAACTCGTCGTTAGAAAAATTCGGCGAAGAAATCGTTGCCTTTGTCATCGACGACGATGAAGGCGGGGAAGTTTTCGACCTCGATACGCCAGATCGCTTCCATGCCCAGTTCTTCGTATTCCTGGACTTCGACTTTTTTGATGCAGTCCAGTGCCAGCCGCGCCGCCGGCCCGCCGATAGAACCAAGGTAGAACCCGCCGTGAGCCTTGCAGGCATCTGTCACCTGTTTGGAGCGGTTGCCCTTGGCCAGCATGACCATGGAGCCGCCGGCGGCCTGGAAGGGTTCGATATAGGAATCCATGCGGCCCGCCGTGGTCGGCCCGAAGGATCCCGATGCGTAGCCTTCGGGCGTTTTGGCGGGGCCCGCATAATAGACGGGATGGTCCTTGAAGTATTGGGGCAGTTCTTGGCCTTTGTCGAGACGCTCTTTCAGTTCGGCGTGGGCGATATCGCGGGCGACAATAAGCGTGCCGCTTAGGGAAAGGCGGGTCTTGACCGGGTGTTTGGATAATTCCGCCCTGACCTGATCCATGGGTTGGTTCAAGTCGATGTTGACGACGGCGTCCGAAAGTTGGCCTTCGGAAACCTCTGGCAGGTACTTGGCCGGGTCACGTTCCAGGGCTTCGATGAAAACGCCTTCCGCAGTTATTTTGCCAAGACATTGGCGGTCGGCCGAGCATGAAACACCAATTCCAACCGGGCATGAGGCACCATGACGGGGCAGCCGGATGACGCGCACGTCGTGGCAAAAATACTTGCCGCCAAATTGCGCGCCGATGCCCATGCTCTGGGTCATTTTGTGAACCGCTGCTTCCATTTCCAGATCACGGAAAGCCTGGCCGTGCTCGTTGCCAGTGGTGGGCAGGGTATCAAGATAGCGGGTCGAGGCCAGCTTGACGGTTTTCAAATTGGCCTCCGCCGAAGTGCCGCCAATAACCACAGCCAGATGATACGGCGGGCAGGCCGCCGTTCCCAGGGTGCGGATTTTCTCGTCCAGAAACGTCATCAGGCTTTCCGGGTTGAGCAGCGCCTTGGTTTGTTGAAAAAGAAACGTCTTGTTGGCCGACCCACCACCCTTGGCCATGAACAGGAATTTGTATTCCTTGCCCTCGCTGGCGTAGATGTCGATCTGGGCAGGCAGATTGTTGCCGGTATTGGTTTCAGTAAACATGTCCAGCGGCGCTACCTGGGAATAGCGCAAGTTGCTTTCGGTGAAGGTTTTCAGAACCCCTTCGCTCAATGCGGCTTCGTCACCGCCACCGGTCCATACCTGCTGGCCCTTGTAGGCCATGACAATGGCGGTGCCGGTGTCCTGGCACATGGGCAGGATACCGCCTGCCGAAATGTTGGCGTTTTTCAACAGGTCGAGGGCAACGAAACGGTCATTGTCCGATGCCTCATCGTCATCCAGGATAGTGCGCAGTTGTTGCAGATGTCCGGGCCTGAGCAGATGGGAAATATCGACCATTGCTGCCGCGCACAAAATTTTCAGGGCTTCGGTGTCAACTTTTAGAACTTGCGTTCCTTCAAAGTCGGCCAGGCTGACATGATCCGTGGTTAAAAGACGCCACGGCGTTTCGGCCTGGGCAAGCGGGAACATGGTGTGATGGTCGTAGGCGCTCATTACTTTTTCCGAGCTCATTACTTTTTCCGAAATGTGTCGAGCGCGATGACTTCGCCCATCTTGTCGTCCTCATCTTCCTCTCGGACGTCGGGGGTCTCGTCATTGTCGTCCTCGCCTGTCGGACCAGGCTGGAATGGTGTTGTCTCGGCAACGGCAAGCGCTTCAGCCGCTGCGGGTGCAGGGCTGTCTTTTGTCTCTGCGTTGTCTTCGGGCATTGCCGTTTTCAATTGCAGGACAAAATTAACAGCCGGGTCGGCAAAGGCGGTGATCGCCGAAAACGGGATGGAAAGGAAGCAGGACCGCCCGCTAAAGCTCAGGTTGACGCTGAAACCATCATCGGTAACGGTCAGGTTCTGGAATTGATGTTGCAGGACGATGGTCATTTCTTCGGGATGTTCAAGGCGCAGGTGGGTCGGAATATCGACATCGTCGCGAGCGGTTAGGAAAGTAATGAAGAAATGATGATCGCCGGGAAGCCCCTCGACGACAGTTTGCTCAAGGGCGCGTTTGATAACGTTGCGCAGGGCTTCTTCGACCCACTTCTCGTAACTGAAAAATTCGTTGTCCATTTTTAAAGTGCCGTTTGCCCGGTTGATTTTTAACCTAATCGAGTGGGGGGCTTCTGTTGCCAGGTGCCCCCCGAACCCCGTAGTAAGAGCCGTTAGGCTGCTACTGCAAATGCCTCATTATCGTTGGCATTTCTCTGATTGGCCCGATAACGGTGGGTACCATGCCGAACGAAAGCCATGCCTTTACCACGTACGTCGATCCTGTTTCGCCCCCATTGCAAACCCTTGACCCAAGGGCTTGAAAAATTTGGTGGAGGCGCCGGGCACTGCCCCCGGGTCCGCAACGATTATTCCGCATAGTGTTTATCGTTATAGTCGGTTACCCGACCCACCATATATAAGCCTAATGAAAGGCTATTGGAAGAGCCGCAGATGAGGTATTTTGGGGCAATAGAATCGGCTTGGGGAATAACCCTGTGAAACAGTATCTCGACCTGATGGCTAAAATCCGTCATCACGGAACGCTAAAGGAAGATCGCACCGGCACCGGCACCCGTAGTCTTTTCGGGGCCCAGATGCGTTTTGACCTGGCCGACGGTTTCCCGGTCCTGACCACCAAGAAACTGCACCTGAAGTCGATTATCCATGAATTGTTGTGGTTTTTAAGCGGCGACACCAACATCGCCTACCTGCAGGAAAACGGTGTTAAAATCTGGGATGAATGGGCCGACGGCGATGGTAATCTGGGCCCGGTATACGGCTATCAGTGGCGCTCGTGGCCAACCCCGGATGGCCGTATCATTGATCAGATTTCAAATCTGCTTGACCAGATCAGAAGCAATCCGGACAGTCGTCGTCTCATTGTCAGCGCCTGGAATGTTGCCGATATTGAAAACATGGCCCTGCCGCCATGCCATTGTCTGTTTCAGTTCTACGTCGCCGATGGGAAACTGTCGTGCCAGCTTTATCAGCGCAGCGCCGATTTCTTTCTGGGCGTCCCCTTCAATATCGCCTCCTACGCCTTGCTAACCATGATGATGGCCCAGGTGACGGGCCTGAAAGCGGGTGACTTCGTTCATACCTTCGGCGATGTGCATCTGTATTCCAACCACATGGAGCAGACCGATTTGCAATTGAGCCGCGAGCCTAAGGCCCTGCCGACCATGCAAATCAACCCTGACGTGACGGATATTTTTTCCTTCACCTTTGATGATTTTGATCTTCTGGGGTACGAGAGCCATCCCCATATTGCGGCCCCGGTTTCTGTCTGATGATCGTCGCCCTGGTTGCAGCACTGGGTGAAAACCGTGTTATCGGCAAAGATGGCGGGCTGCCCTGGCATATTCCCGGTGATCTTAAACTGTTCAAACAAACGACCATGGGCAAACCGATCATCATGGGCCGCAAAACCTGGGAATCCCTGGGCCGACCGCTTCCGGGGCGAACCAACATCGTGATTACCCGCAAGCCCGCTTACCGGGCCGACGGGGCCGAAGTTGCCGGAGATCTTGCTCAGGCCCTGGCCGTCGCCGGTCAACAGGAAGGCGAAGAGGTGATGGTCATTGGTGGTGCTGAAATTTACCGCCTGGCGTTGCCGAAAGCCGACCGCCTGTACCTGACGGAAGTTGCGCTCAGCCCCCAGGGGGATGCCTTTTTCCCCGATTTTGATCAGGCCGACTGGCGCGAAATATCACGCCAGCCTTTCCCGGTCGAAGAAGAAATACCGGCCTACACCCTGGTTATTTACGAGCGGACCTAATCGACTTCGCCAAAGACCACAACAACGGCGTCGGGTTCCTGAGTGACGGTGTAGCTCATTTCGCTCAGGTCCATGTTGCTGAGGGTCACTTCAACATCATGGTTGCCGAAGGTGACAACAGCATGGTCACCGTCAGGGGCGACGCTAATGTCATTTTCGGAGAATTCGTTTCCTTCGAAACGTAACGTCTCGCCCTTATGGTAATCGACGATGGTGTCCGACCCCGAATCGGTGTTGAAGACGAAAGTATCGTCGCCGCCTTCACCTTTAAGGATGTCGTCGCCGGCGCCGCCGACCAGGAAGTCCTCGCCACCGCCGCCCCTCAGTTCATCGTCACCGGCGCCGCCGAACAGCACGTCTTCGCCGCCTTCACCTTTAAGGGTATCTGCACCGGCGCCGCCGTAAAGGGTATCCTCCCCGCCGCCGCCCTTGAGGCTGTCATCGCCGCCGCCGCCATAAAGGGTATCTTCGCCGGATCCGCCTTTAAGGGTGTCGTCACCGGCTTCGGAGCCACTATAGGTGACATTGATGGTCGCCGCTGTGCTGGCGGTATCCTCGGCAGCGGACTCGGTGGCCGTCGCCTGAACATCAAGCTGGAAGCTCTCGTCGTAGCCTTTGGGCAGGTTCATGCTCAGGTCATCAAGATCGTCGCTTTGCAGTGTCCAGACACCGTCGGTTTCCATTCCAGCCGACAGGCTCGCGCCCTCTGGCAGGCCGCTGAGTGTGATCGACAGGGATTCAGAGGTGTCCGTATCAGTCAGGGCTGCAGCAATATCAAGGGCAACCGTCGCTTCGCCGGTCGCGAAACCATCACCGTAAAGGATGTCGTCACCAGCCTTGCCATCGATGGTGTCGTTGCCACCGCCGCCATACAGGACATCGTCATCTTTTGTGCCTTTGATCTTGTCGTCACCGGGCAGGATGTCGGTTCCGAACGAGACATCGGCGACTTCAAGCGTCGGCTGGTCTGCGAGCGGTGTCACATTCAGCGTTACCGTGGCGGCGTCGACGCCGCCGCGACCATCGGAAACCGTGTAGGTGAAGGTGTCGGTACCGCTAAAGTTTTGATCCGGGACATAGGTGTAGGTGCCGCTGGCGTCCAGAACGACAAAACCATGTTCGGGTGCGCCATCCGGATCGAGGGTGAACGTCAGTTCGTCCTGATCGACATCGGTCGCTGACAATTGCCCGCTCAGGGTATTGTCCTCGCCGGTTGTGCCGGTCTCGTCAAAGGCGACGGGTTCCGTGTTGATTGGCTCCGGCTCGGACTCCGGTTCCGGCTCGAGTGCTGGTTGCGTTTCTGCGACAACCGGTTCGTCACGGCGCGTTTCTGTCGGGGCTGCCGGGATGGTGGGTGTTGTGGTCGTTTCACTTGCCGCAGGCGGGACAACACTTACGGCGGGGATTGCGGTCTCGCCCGTGGCGTAATCCTCCGCCACGACCTTGATGGTCTTGTCAGGGGTTTCTGCTTCGGGTTCACCCGCGGCCGTTTCGAAATCCGCAAGGGTTTCGGCCTCGTCTATCTCACTTTCTTCGGCTGCCGGCGTCTCCCCAACCATGACGTCTTCTTCCTGAATGTCTTCGGCAAAGGTCCCTTCGGCTAATTCTTCTTCGGCCAGTTCTTCTTCGGCAAAGGCCTCGACGGCGCTTGCCTCGACGCCATAAGGGTTGGCGTCGCCAATGTCGGGGAGGTATCCCAAAGTGGCGCCGAATTGATTGAGAATTTGTCCGGTCTCAAGGATGTAAACGGCACCAGGGGCGGCATTCAACCCGGCGACCACTGTTCCCTGATGAGCAGCGTTGAGAACCTGAACGCCGTGGCCATTGCGAATAACGGCCTCGCCGACAAATCCACCTTCCTCTTCCATCATCACCACGTTAAGGGTTTCACCGTCGGCGATATCAACACCCAACTGGGTGCCGCGAATGCCGATGGTGGCGACAGGGGTGTCGATAACCATCGCCTCGGGATCGGTCTTGGCGATCTCGCCGCTGATGAAGGTAAAGATGCCTTCACCAACTGAAAGGGCAATCGACCCTTCCTGGGATGCCGGTTCGTAGACCATTTCATCCAGGGTGATACGACCGTTTTCGGCCATGGAAAATGCCGTCTGATCTGCTAACACAAGGCCAACGGCACTGTCGGAGGCCGTCATGATTTCATCTCCCTGGAAGACCGGATGTCCGACTTCCAGTTCAACGGACATGCCATCAGCCCGGAAGACGCTAACGCTGCCCTCCAGCGTATCGACGTAGCCGATCGGTTCCATACCAAAAGCGGGTGTCTGGTTATGTAAGAATTCAGTGACAGGTGCTGTGTTCGCCATTTTCTTTACCCCCGTGGCTGGTGGTTGATCTGGGGAAAAGGCCAAGGAATGTCATTTCCTCTTGCTAACCTGTATTATACACTAAATTGCCGTAAAAAGGGGGTTTTTCGTGAAACCGGTCCCATTTTTGCCGGTTAGGGAAACGCTAACCTTTGGCATGGCTTAATAAGCAGTGGATTCGCGCAATTGGAGGGCATTGCGATGAAGAGAGAAAAACTGCAGGTTGCCCAATCGGTGGAGCTGGGGCCCAAGGATGTCGCCCTTGTTTGGAGCGATGAAGGGCTGATCAATGCCTATGTTTCCGATCAGGGTTTAAGCGAGGCCCCGCCTCAGCATGTGCTGCTGGCGCTGGCGGTGATGATGTCCATGGATGACAGCGAAATTGTCGGGCGTATGTGGGATACTTTTGAAAAAATGATGGACGATGACATACAGCGACAATCAAATGCCTGAAGGGGCCGGATATTGACCTGCCGGTGGCTAGCCTTTAAATGGTTGTATCGCGCATAGATAAAGCGTCAAAAAAATCACCTGGGGGGGTGGCAGCTTGAGTGGTCCTGTAAAATATCTTTTTTCTGCAGAACGCAAAATGATGGAACTGCGCGGCGAGGTCGTTCCTGAAAATTCCCCGCTTGCGACGGCCCCTGCTGCGTCCGCTGATCTTTCCCAGTTGCTGGCTGAAATCAGGGAACTGAAGGGCTTGATGAATGGCGGCGCAGCCAAGCACGAAGCCCAGGGCGAGCAGCCTGAAATCGCGGTGCTTCGTGAGCATCTGGTAGATCTTCGCAATCATATTGATGATACGAAAAAGGAAATCGCCTCGATCCGCCAGCCCGGTCAGGACGACGACCGCCTGACCAGCGCCGCCACGGAACTGGACGCCATTGTCGCGGAGACAGAAAAGGCGACCAACGAGATTCTCAATGCTTCCGAAGAAATTGGCGATCTTCTTGATAAACTGAAAGAACGCTCCGATGATCTGGGCGCCCATTCCATGATTGATGACGCCATGGGTAAAACCATTAACATCATGGAAGCCTGCAATTTTCAGGATCTCAGCGGTCAGCGCACGACGAAAGTCGTTAAAACCATTCAATATCTGGAAGAACGCATCCTCTCGATGATCGATATCTGGGGCGAAGAAGGCTTCAATGGTATCGAGGTCGATAATGAAGCCCTCGAAGGTGACGCCGCTCTGCTTAATGGCCCGCAAGATCAAGAAACCGCCATTGATCAGTCCGATATCGATGCTTTATTTGATTAAAATATAGCGTTCACAGTCAGTCAGCAAAAAAAGAGAATTTTTTTGCAACTTTTTATTGTAATTTTTTAGCCGCAACACCACGTGTAGTGACGATGGGGCAGAAAATACTAATTGTTGATGATGATATCGCGTTGCGCCAATACACGGCGCAACTCTTGATTGGGTGCGGCTATACAGTCAGCCAGCTGGGCGACGCCGACAATCTTGTCAACGAGGCGCGTCGGGAAGAGGTCGATTTAATCCTGCTCGATTTTCATCTTCCTGGTGTCGACGGGTTGATGGCGCTTCGTCAACTCAGAAGCAAACTGCTGACATTGCCGGTTATCGTGATGACTGCCGATACCAATCCGCAAGTGATTTTGCAGTGTTTTCGCGCTGGTGCTGATGACTTTATCGGCAAGCCCTTTGACGAAGTTTATCTTTCCGTTATTGTCGAGCGCACCCTTGATAGGGCCTCACTCAGCCTTAAAAATTCCGTCTTCCGCCTGTTGAAGTACGCAAGGCACATAGACGAATGCGAACAAAGCCCGGCAAAAGAGTGCATTTGCGGCCTGGAGGAAACCATCTGGGAGGCAACCCAGGCTACCCGCAGAGAAAAAGACATTAAATAAAAAACGACAACCCCGGAATTCAGGGTTGCCGCCTTTTTGAAACGCTTTTGGGCTCAGTCTTTACTGAACAACGATGCGTGGTGCTTCCGCTTCACCTTTTTCCAGCGCTTTGACGGTTTTACTCCAGACGTCCGCGGCAATGGCCCGGTACGCCTTGGCGTGTTCGCTGTCGGGTTGGGAAATGACAATCGGGTTACCGCTGTCCGATGTTTCACGGATATCGATGGCCAGGGGTATTTCGCCAAGGAAATCAGTGCTCAGTATTTCGGCTTCCGCCCTGGCTCCGCCATGGCTGAAAATGTCAGAACGCTCGCCACAGTGCGGGCAGGCGAAGTAGCTCATGTTTTCGATCACGCCGAAGACCGGAACATCGACTTTGCGAAACATGTTCAGGCCGCGTCTGGCGTCGGCAAGGGCAATATCCTGCGGGGTTGAAACGATAACCGCGCCGGTCAACGGAACCTGCTGGGCCATGGTCAACTGCACATCACCGGTGCCCGGCGGCATATCGACGACGAGAATATCAAGATCGCCCCAGTTGATGTCACGCATCATCTGTTGCAACGCCGTCTGGGCCATCGGTCCGCGCCAGATAACCGGGGTTTCTTCTTCAATCAAAAAGCCCATGGACATACATTTGATGCCGTGACCTTGCATGGGGTCGAGAGTTTTGCCATCGCTCGATGACGGCTCGCCCTGAACGCCCAGCATACGGGGGATTGAAGGACCGTAGATATCGGCGTCCAGAATGCCAACACTGTGGCCATCGGCGGCAAGCGCCAGCGCCAGATTGACTGATGTCGTCGATTTGCCGACCCCGCCCTTGCCCGAAGCAACGGCGACGATGGCTTTGACGCCGGGCATCATGATGGCGTCAGGACCGGTGCCAGCCGGATGGTGTTCGTGCGGGGCTTGCGGTTGCGGTTGGGGCTGGGTATTTCCGCCACCTTGTCCCGCTTCGGCGGTCAGGACGACAGTCGCCGACAGCACCCCGTCAAGGGCGTGAACAATCTTCTCGGCCTCCTTGCGCAGGGGCTCCATCTGGGCGCCCCGGGCCGGATCAACTTCAATGGCGAAAGCGACGTGACCGTCCTTGATTTGCAACCCACTAACCATTTTTTGGCTGACAATATCATTCTCGCCATCCTTGACCGCCCCCAGGGCGTCGAGAATAAGTTCTTCATTAATCGCCGACATACTTGAAATCTCCAAAATTTAAACCGATATCCTTCTCGTGCGCTGTCGCTGCAACGTTGCGCCGCCGCACTGGCTGTCCTATAAGGCAGTCAATAATTGCACTAGAAGTAACATTAGAATTACAAAATACAAGTCTGGCTTCGGACTTATTTTAAAAGGACCCTAGATTAATGGCATGGAATCAACAAGGCGGCGGCGGCGGTGGACAAGGCCCTTGGGGTCGTGGCCCCGGAACGCCCCCTCCCGACATTGAAGAACTGTTGCGCCGTTCACAAGACAAGTTCAAGAATCTCATTCCGGGTGGTTTCGGTTCATCGCGTGGTTTTATCCTGATTTTGCTGGGTGTGATCGCGATTTGGCTGTTCAGCGGTTTTTACCGGGTCCAGCCCGGCGAGCAGGGTGTTGAACTGTTGTTTGGCAAGTTCGTCAAAGTAACTGCACCCGGACTTAATTACTGGGCCCCGGCGCCGCTGGGACAGGTTTTCAAACCCAATGTCGAACATACCAACCAGATTACCATCGGCTACCGCACCAGCAGTGACGGCAGGAGCACAGGCGTCCGCGATGTGCCCCAGGAAAGTTTGATGCTGACCGGCGATCAGAATATCATTGATGTGGATTTCGTCGTTCAATGGCGTATCAAGAATGCCGCCAATTTCCTGTTTAATATTCGCAACCCTGAAGCGACTGTCAAAATCTCCGCTGAAAGCGCGATCCGTGAAGTGATCGGGCAAACCACTCTTGAAGATGCGTTGACCATCAAGCGTGGCGATGTTGAAGCACAGACAAAGGAATTGTTGCAGTCGATCCTCGACAGTTACGGGGCCGGCGTCTTTATCGTTGAGGTCAAGCAGCAGAAGGTTGATCCGCCATCCGAAGTGATTGACGCCTTCAATGACGTTCAGCGCGCCAAGCAGGATCAGGAACGCAGCGTCAACGAGGCCGACGCCTATCGTAATGGTATCGTGCCAAAGGCCAAGGGTGAAGCCGCCCGCCTGATACAGGATGCCCTGGCTTATAAGGAAAAAATTACCAGAGAGGCCGAAGGTGAGGCCGAACGTTTCCTGTCGGTCTACGAAGCCTATAAGTCTGGCAAGGAAGTGACCATTGAACGCTTGTACATCGAGCGTATGCAGGAAGTTCTGCAAAATTCAAACAAGGTCATTATCGATAATGAAGGTGGTTCTGGCGTCGTCCCCTACCTGCCGTTGCCTGAATTGCAAAAGAAAAACGCGGGGTCAAACTGATGAATAAGCTCTTTCTCGCCATCCTTGGCGTTGTCATCGTTGTCGGCGGCGTTGTCGCCTATGGCTCCCTGTTCACGGTCCATCAGGCAAGCCAGGCGCTGGTTCTGCAATTTGGTAACCCGATTCGTGTTGAACGCGACCCGGGCCTGAAATTCAAGGTGCCGTTCCTGCAAAACGTCGAATATTTCGACCGCCGTATCCTGGATCTTGATCCTAACCCGCAGGAAGTCATCCTGAAGGATCAGAAACGTGTCAATGTCGACAGCTTTGCCCGTTATCGCATCGTTGATCCGTTGGAGTTTCGCAAAAAAGTTTCAACCGATATTGAATTCCGCGCTGTTTTCGGCGGTCGTCTGAATTCTGCAGTACGTGCTGAAGTCGGTAAAGTTCTGCTCGGCGACATGTTGACGGCCAAGCGGGCCGAGGTCATGCACCTGATCAGTGAACAGTTGAAATCCCAGGGTGCGGATTTCGGTGTCGAGGTCATCGACGTTCGTATCGGTCGTACTGATTTGCCCGATACCACTTCACAGGCGGTGTATACCAGAATGCGCTCATCGCGTGTCGCCCAGGCCGCCGAACTGCGTGCCAAGGGTGAAGAGCAGAAGGCAAAAATTCAGGCTGGTGCCGACCGTGAACGCACGGTCATTCTGGCCAATGCCCAGAAAGAAGCTGAAATCGCCCGCGGTCAGGGTGAAGGGGCTCGGACGACGATTCTCAATAGCGCCTTTGGCCGTGACCCTGGGTTCTTCGGCTTTTACCGGACCATGGAAGCTTATGGAAAAGCCTTTGACAGCGACACCTCGCTGGTGCTTTCGCCAAACAGTGATTTCATGCGCTTCTTCGGCGCGGCTTCCGGTGACAAGCAGAGATGATCCTGTCTTCCAATCGATGGCGAGCAGGTCAGGCAGTGTTGTAAGTCATGCACTGGTCTGACCTGTTTGCCGCTTTCGGTCTGGCGTTGGTATTTGAAGGGGCGTCATACGCCCTGTTTCCCGACGCCATGCGGCGGATGATGGCGCAAGTTCTGGAACTGGGAACCTCGAACCTGCGTTTTGTCGGGCTTGCGGCTGCTGTTTTAGGGGTTGGTATCGTTTGGCTGGTCAGAAATTAATACCATAAAATCGTACTTTAATCGCCATAGTGTGACCACATTGTTTGTCACAATGGGCAACCTGAAACAGCTAACATGCCCCCGGACACCGCTTAAGGAGAACACCACCGTGAACAATAAATCAGTGACCAGACAATCGATCATTCCTGTGCAGTGGCAGATATCTGCCCTGGCTTTGCTGGCGATGATGTTCATGGCGGTCTCAAGTCCGGCTCATGCCCGCTCAGCACCGGACAGTTTTGCGGATATGGCTGAAAAATTACTCCCCGCCGTGGTTAATATTTCCACCACCCAGGTGATAGAGGGTCGCAGCAACCCGCAAATGCCACAATTGCCGCCGGGTTCGCCGTTTGAAGAATTTTTCAAGGAATTTCTCGAGCGTAACCAGCAGCAAAACCCCAACCGCCGCCAACGCAAGGCGACATCGCTGGGTTCCGGGTTCATCATTGATACCAAAAAGAATGGCGACGCATACGTGATTACCAATAATCACGTCATTGCCGACGCCGACGAAATTACCGTCATTCTGCATGACAATGACCGCCTGAAGGCGGAACTGATTGGCCGTGACGCGAAAACCGATCTGGCGGTTCTGAAAATCAAGTCGACCAAAAAAATGGCCTCCGTCGGTTTTGGAAATTCCGACGATGCCAGGGTTGGCGACTGGGTTGTCGCCATCGGCAATCCGTTTGGCCTTGGCGGTACTGTTACCGCCGGCATTATTTCGGCCCGTGGTCGCGATATCCAGTCCGGCCCCTATGACAACTTCATTCAGACCGATGCCTCCATCAACCGGGGGAATTCCGGTGGCCCGCTTTTCAATATGGATGGCAAGGTCATTGGCATCAATTCGGCAATCTATTCGCCTTCCGGCGGCAGCGTTGGTATCGGCTTTGCCATTCCCAGTTCCGGGGCCCAGCCGATTATCAATCAGTTGATCAACCACGGCGAAGTCCGGCGTGGCTGGCTTGGCGTCCATATTCAGGGCGTCACCGAGGAAATTGCTGAAACCCTTGGCCTGAAGAAGGCCGAAGGGGCGCTGGTCGCCAGCCTGATCAAGGGCGGCCCTGCGGAAAAATCCAACCTCAAGGCGGGCGATGTCATTCTTGAATTCGACGGCAAGCCGGTGCCGCAAATGCGCAAACTGCCGCGTATCGTCGCCGAAACCGAAGTCGACAAACCGGTTAAAGTGGTTGTTTGGCGTGACGGCAAGAAAATAACCGTCAAGGTGACTGTCGGCAGGCTCGATGAAACCGAAATGGCCGAAGCAGGTCCAGACGGTAGCAAAGATAATGACGACGCCGCTGGCGGCGACAAGATGGTCGATCCGCTGGGCCTGACCCTGGCTGAACTGACCCCGGCCCTGCGCGAGAAGTTCAAACTGGACGAGGAAGCCCGCGGCGTCATCGTTACCGAAGTCGCCGACGACGGTGTCGCCTTCGAGAAAGGTGTCCGCCCCGGCGACTTGATTGTCGAAGTCAGTCAGGAAGAAGTGACGTCGCCCGATCAGGTTATTGGCAAAATTGATGAAGCGCGCAAGGAAGGCAACAAGCGTATCCTGCTGCTCATTGAAGGCCAGTCGGGCTTGCGTTTTGTCGCCCTCAGCATTGAAAAGGAATAAGCTCTAAAGCCTTTTTAAAGTCTCTCTGAAACGGCCCTGCCTTGTGCGGGGCCGTTTTTGCGTTTAGTTATGCAAAATGACAACAACAAACGGACCACACCGCGCCGAACTGCTGATGCCTGCAGGTTCGCTCTCGAAGCTGAAAACGGCGATCCTTTATGGCGCCGACGCGGTTTACGCGGGAACCCCTGACCTGTCCTTGCGCACCCAGTCGGCTTTCACGCTTGAGGAACTGACCGAAGGGGTGCGCTTCGCCCATTCTCATGGCAAGCGTATCTACCTGACCCTTAATCTGTTTACCCATAATCGGGATATCGAAAAATTACCGAAGTTCGTCGAAACCGTTCGTAAAGTCGGTCCCGACGGGTTGATCGTGTCGGACCCGGGCGTCTTTCATTATTTGAAGGAAAACGCCCCGGAACTGGAATTGCATGTTTCGACCCAGGCCAACGCCTGTTCATGGCTGACCGTCAAAAGTTGGCAGGCCCAGGGGGCTTCGTTGTGTGTGATGGCCCGTGAGGTGAGCTTTGCCGAACTGGTAGAAATTCGCGAGAAATGCCCGGACATCAAGCTCGAGGCCTTTGTCCACGGGGCCATGTGCATGACCTATTCCGGGCGCTGCTTGCTGTCCAATTTCCTCGCCGAACGCGGCGCCAATCAGGGCAACTGCGCGCAAAGTTGTCGCTGGAACTATAAAGTTCTGGCCCGCACCAAGGACGGACTCGATGTCGAAATCACACCGGACAACAAAGACGATTATGACTTCTTTCTGGAAGAGCAATACCGGCCCGGCGAACTGATGAAGATCGAAGAGGACGAGCGCGGTTCCTACATCATGAACGCCAAGGATTTGTGCCTGATGCCAAAGCTGGATGATTATCTGGCGCTCGGCATCGACTCACTTAAAATCGAAGGCCGCAACAAAAGCGAATACTACGCCGCCATGACGGCCAGGGCCTATCGGCACGCCATCGACGCCTGGTACGCCGACCCCAAAAGCTGGAAGCCCGACGTCTATCTTCGCGAGCTCTACACCCTGCAAAGCCGCGGTTACTCTCTGGGCTTTCATGAAGGACGCCTGACAAATCTTGCCCATAACTATGATCGCACCGATACGGTCGGCGGTTGGCTTTACGCCGGGGCGATCACCCAGTGGGACGGCGATGATATGATTTTCCTGATCCGCAATCCGCTGCGCGCCGGTTGCGTGCTTGAATTATTAAGCCCCGGTCGCATGGAACCGGTGCGCCTGCGTCTCTATGAATTTGAAAACGCCAAAACCGGTGAAGTCACCGAAAAGGTTGCGCCGGGGCAGGGGCGCTCGGTCCGCATTTCAGCCACTGTCTTCCATAACGAAGAGCAGGATGATTTAAAGACATTGCTGCCGGTCATGAGTGTTGCGCGCATGGAAACCGAACTGTCCGAAGACCGGCAGACGCTGCTCGAAGGTAACTTGATCAGTCTGGATATGGAAAGCGGCCTGCGCGACAACTCTGATGCACGCCCAACCGTCAAGGGCAAGGCCCACGCGGGCAAGGCCCCGACCCTGGGCCTGGATAGTTGCTGCGGGCTGGGTTGTAACGGTTGCCTGATGTTCTGGAACGACCCCAAATACGCCAAGGCCCGCGAAACCCTGAAAACCCGCAAAATCGGCGAGATGCTCTGACCTCTTTCAAGAGGCGGAAATTAGCGGCTATGATCGGGTTCCATACAGGGAGGATTTCCATTGGGCGCATGGCTTGAACGACTGTTGGAGCGAGCCGCGGATGTCCGCAGGGCAGAGGTCCGCGCCCTGCTGCTGGCCTTTGCCTATTTCTTTTGTCTGCTCACCGCCTATTACCTGCTAAGGCCTGTGCGTGATGAAATGGGGATCGCCGGTGGGGTTCGGCAATTACAGTGGTTGTTTACCGGCACTTTCGTCGTCATGCTGCTGGCCGTGCCGTTGTTTGGTGCTTTGGTCGCGAAGGTTCCCCGGCGGCGTTTCCTGCCAGCCGTGTATGGGTTTTTCATCGCCAATCTGTTGATTTTCTATGTCCTGTTCGGCGAACCTGATATCCGGGTTTATGTGGGCCGCGCCTTTTTTATCTGGGTCAGCGTCTTCAACCTGTTTGTTATTTCCGTGTTCTGGAGCTTTATGGCTGATCTGTTCAGCAATGAGCAGGGCAAGCGGCTGTTCGGTTTTATCGCCGCCGGGGGTTCCCTGGGCGCGATCACCGGCCCCACCATCGCCGCCGAAATTGCGGTCCCGTTCGGGCCTGACAATCTGTTGTTGATCTCGTCGTTGTTTTTAATGCTGGCGGTGGCATGCATTCGCGCCCTTCTGAAAACAACGCCGCAGGAAATGCCGGACCAGCAAGCCCCCATCGGCGGCGGCATTCTGTCCGGCGCGTCGGCGGTTTTTAAATCGCCGTATCTGCTCGGCATCTGTCTGTATCTGTTTCTCTATACCGCCAGTTCGACGTTTTTGTATTTTCTGCAAGCCGATATCGTCTCGGCGGCCTCAAGCGATCCGTCGGAACGGGTGCGCATATTCGCCCGTATCGATCAGGCGGTCGGTCTGGCGACGATCCTCATCCAGTGCTTCATCACTGGCCGTTTCATGCGCTGGTTCGGGGTCGGGCTGGCGGCGGCCTTGCTGCCGGTTGTCACTATTGCCGGGTTTGCGGCGTTGGCGGTGGCTCCGGGTGTGTTGATGGTGACCGGCATCCAGACTCTGCGCCGGGCCGTTAATTTCGGTATTTCCCGTCCGGCTCGCGAAGTCCTGTTTACTGTCCTGAGCCGTGAACAAAAGTACAAATCGAAGAATTTTATCGATACCGTTATTTACCGGGGCGGCGACGCCATCAGTGGTTGGGCGATCCGGTTTTTAGGGTTAGAGGGCGGTTTGATCGCCTTGGTCGCGGCCCCCGCCGCCCTTTTGTGGATTGTGGTTGCCATGATGCTCGGTAAAAATCAGGACAGGATGGCCAGCCAGCCTTCCGCTGCTGAATAAAAGGAGAATCCGCATGAAACTGACGCGTAAAGAATTTTTGAAACTCTCCGCAAGTGCAGGGGCTGCTCTGGCCATGGGGGCCATGGGGGCCATGGGGTCGACAGACCCCGCGAACGCCGCCCAACCTATGGCGCGGCGCGCCATTCCCAAAAGCGGCGAGATGCTGCCCGTTGTTGGTCTTGGCACGTCCCGTGTCTTTGATGTTGCGGGCGAGCCTGAAGAGATGGCCGAGCGCCGTAAGGTTATGCAAACGCTTTTTGACGGCGGTGGCAGTGTGATCGATTCGGCACCCACCTATGGCAATTCAGAAACCATTGCCGGTCGCCTGCTCGATCAGATGGGGGCCCGTGATAAAACGTTCATCGCCACCAAGATCAGCACCTGGGGGGATCGGGAAGACGGCCTTAATCAGATGAAGGGCTCGATGGGGCGTTGGCATACCGGCAAAATCGATCTGATGCAGGTCCATAACCTAAAGGGTACGGACATGCATCTTGAAAGCATACGACAGTGGCGTGACGCCGGGCGCATTCGCTATGTCGGCATCACCCATTATCGTGATGACTCTCATGAAGACCTTGAAATGGTGTTGCAGTCGGAAGTTCTGGATTTCGTCCAGCTCAATTACTCGGTCCTTAACCGCAATGCTGAAAAAATTCTGCTGCCGTTGGCAGCCGAGAAGGGGGTCGCGGTACTGGTCAATGTACCATTCGGGCGGGGCGGATTGTTCAGGATGGTCCGTGGAAAAGAAATACCTGACTGGGCAGCGGAATTCGGGGCTTCGAGCTGGGGACAGATTTTCCTGAAATACATTTTGGCAAACCCGGCGGTGACCTGCGTCATCCCCGGCACCAGTAAGGCAAAGCATATGATCGATAACGTCGGGGCCGGTCAGGGGCTTTTGCCGGACGCAAGGCAACGCCGGAAAATCCTCGATTTAATGGAAAATCTTTAACCGGGTTTTTCGCTTGGGCAGCCCTGCCCCTTGCGCGGCCCTGCCTGAATTGATTAGGTTACCTGAACTTTAAATCTGGGGAGGCCATCATGGGCGATTACAAATATACTTTATCCGAAGATCGTATTCCGAAGCACTGGTACAATATTGCTGCCGATTTACCCGAGCCACTGGCCCCGGTCCTGCACCCGGGAACCGGCCAGCCGATTGGCCCTGACGATCTGGCTCCGTTGTTCCCGATGGCTTGCATTATGCAGGAAGTGACGCAGGAACGTGAAATCGAAATCCCCGAACCGGTCCGCGAAGTCTACCGTCTGTGGCGTCCGGCGCCACTGTATCGGGCTCGCCGTCTGGAGCAGGTCCTGGATACCCCGGCCAAGATTTACTACAAGTACGAAGGCGTCAGCCCGTCGGGCAGTCACAAGCCCAACACCGCCGTCGCCCAGGCCTTTTACAACAAGGAAGAAGGCGTCAAGAAACTGTCGACGGAAACCGGTGCCGGTCAGTGGGGCTCGTCGCTGGCCTTTGCCGGCAATTTGTTCGGTCTTGAAGTCAATGTCTTCATGGTCAAGGTCAGCTTTGAGCAGAAGCCTTACCGCCGCGCCCTGATGGAAACCTACGGGGCGCGCTGTGTCGCCAGCCCCAGCATGGAAACCGAGTCCGGCAAGGCGATCCTCGCCGAACATCCGGATTCCACAGGCTCCCTTGGCATCGCGATTTCCGAAGCCGTCGAAGTGGCGGCCCAGAATGACGACACCAAGTATTCACTGGGCAGCGTTCTCAACCACGTGCTTCTGCATCAGACCATCATCGGTCAGGAAGCCATGGAGCAGATGGAGATGGCCGGTGATGATCCGGATATCATCATTGGTTGCGCCGGTGGCGGTTCCAACTTTGCAGGTCTTGCTTTCCCGTTTTTAGGTCAGCAAATGCGCGGTGGCAAAAAACGTCAGGTCATCGCCGTTGAACCGGCGGCCTGTCCGACCCTGACCCGCGGCACCTTCGCCTATGATTTTGGCGATACCGCCCACTTAACCCCACTGGTCAAGATGCATACTCTTGGCTCAACCTTTATTCCTTCGGGTATTCACGCCGGTGGATTGCGTTACCACGGCATGTCGCCGCTGGTCAGCCATTTGGTCGCTCTGGGGATTGTCGATCCGGTTGCCTATCACCAGACCGGCTGTTTCGACGCCGGTGTCCAGTTCGCCCGCGCCGAAGGCATCGTGCCCGCGCCGGAATCGACCCACGCCGTCAAGGCCGCCGTCGATCAGGCCTTAAAGTGCAAGGAAGAGGGAACGTCGAAGACGATCCTGTTCAACCTGTCAGGCCACGGTCACTTCGACATGCAGGCCTACACCGACTACTTCGCGGGCAAGCTGAAAGACGAAGACTACGATCACGCCGCCCTCGATAAGGCGATGTCGGACTTGCCGCAGGTAGCGGCGGAGTAGTTGGGAATTCGATGCTCTTTATGCTAATTTAAAAACGGGTCTTTCGGGGCCCGTTTTTTCTCTGTGAACATGCTCCAGCATCCCGGGCCCCAATGAAAACCAGCCTCTTCATCCCCTTTTCCATAGGCCATTGCGCTAACGATCTGGTGCCCATTGGGATGTACCTGCTGATCCCTGCGTTCGGTTTGGCCCTGGGCCTGTCGCCGACGGAGATCGGCTTATTGTTTATGATCCATAGCCTAGGCGCTTCCCTGGCCTATTTTCCGGCGGGGCTTTTGGCCGATCATGTGGCAAATCGGGGGATTTTGCTGACCGCAACATTTTTCTGGGTCGGCTTCGGCTATCTTGCAGCCTCGTTTTCCGATGGCTTCTGGTCCTTTGCCATCCTGATCGCCGTTGCCGGAATGGGCGATGCGGCCTGGCACCCCATTGCAACGGGCGTGCTGACCCAGATGCATAAAGCACGTCGCGCCTATGCCCTGGGAATGCATGCCATTGGCGGCCATATTTCAGAGGTTATTGCGCTTCCCGCCGTTGGTCTGTTGTTGTCGATGGCGGATTGGCGCACGGCCATACAGGTGATGGTCATCCCGACATTGCTTATGGGATGCGCCTTTTTCTTTATCGCTGCGAAGGTGCCCCGTCATGTCAACTCCAGGCCGACGCGCGCTGATTTTACGGATATCTGGCGGGTCTGGTCGACCGGGGCGGGCGTTCGCGTCATTGTGCTGTTTATCTCGTACAATATGGGCATGTTCGCGATCATCACCATGGCCCCACTTTACCTGAGGGAAAATCATGACCTTGGCTGGTTGGCCACGGCCATGGCCATGGCGGCGATGATGTTGCCTGGCGCGTTGATGCAGCCATGGATGGGCAAGATATCCGACAGCCTTGGGCGGCGACCGCTGATTATTATCGGCAATGGGGTAGCCGCCGTGGCGGCGTTTGTGGCGTGGCTACCATCCCCATTCGCACTTTCCCTGATTGCCCTTGGGATCGCGCTTACAGCGCTGGTGGCTATCCGGGCGGTGCTGCTGGCCTCGGCAATCGACCATTCAGGTGGCCGCGAAGGGACAAGCCTGGGCCTGACCTTCGCCTTTATGGACGGCTTTGCCGCGTCTGGTGCGGTGCTTGCCGGAATCGTGGCGGAGAGCAATATTGCCAATGCTTTCCTGCTGGCCAGCGGGTTCTCTGTGGTCGCGGTTTTGCTCGCCGTTGCCCAGCCGAAATCCGCTCGCGCAACAACAGACCCGGCGCTTCCATAAACTCAAGATGGTCTTCAACGGTCGTTGGAACCTCCGCGGTAGATTTTGCTCTTGACATTTAAAGTATTTACTCTAATTTAGAGTAATAACTTAAATACAAGGAACATCCGACAATGAAACGCGCCTCAACCAGGCAAGCCATCCTGACCACCGCCATAGAGCTTTTCAATGAAAAGGGGACGGCGGCTGTATCGACCAACCATATCGCCGAGGCGATGGCGATCAGTCCGGGCAATCTGTATTACCACTTTGCCAACAAGGAAGAGATCATCCGCCACATTCATCAGCAGATGGTGGACGATATGGATACGGTCTGGCAGACAGGTGAGGATCGGCTGCCTGCTTTGGAGAAATTCTTCGAGGCAATGACGGCCCTGCAAGGAATGCTCGTCAATTATCGATTTTTCCAGAAAGAGCTGTCGGTCCTGCTGCTCAATGACACGCAACTGGCGAAGGCCTACAAAAAGGTTCGCAAAGCCCGCTTGAAAGAGATCGAAGCTTTCTTCGAGTACTTGATTGAAAACGGCGTTATGCGCAGGCCACAAGACAACAAGACCTTGCCCCGCTTAATTCGCATCGGCTGGCTAATCGGCGATTACTGGCTTGATTTTTTGAGCATTGAGGATCAACCGCTCAATGACAAAAATATTGGTGAGGGTGTTGATCTGATCCGCGAAATCATCCGTCCCTATCTGATTGAAGGATAACATCATGCACAGACGAGACTTTATCAAAGTAATGGCGGCGGGTTCCGGTGTGGTGTTGCTGCCCAGCGTCCTCAGCGGCTGCGGCGAAACCGCTGAAACCGGGCTTGAGGGCTGGAATGGCCCCATGCCCGGTGAAACGGATATCCGCCGGATTGTTTTGTCCTACGCCATTCTGGCGCCCAACCCGCATAACAAGCAGCCGTGGATCGTCGATCTGACAGGCCCTGACAGCTTTGATCTGTATGTGGATCAATCGCGTTTGCTGCCTGAAACAGACCCGCCGTTTCGTCAGGTTCATATCGGTCAGGGCACCTTCCTTGAGAACGCCGCACTGGCGGCAGGGAGCCTGGGCTATGCCGTGGACGTCGTCTATTTCCCGGCAGGCCAGTACGGCAATACGAAAGTAGCCGACAAACCCGTCGCCTCGGTCACCCTGACAAAGGACGGCAGTGCCCGTGTTGACCCCTTGTTTGCGCAGATCACCAAAAGGCAATCGAACAAACGGGTTTATGATGACACCCCTGTGAGTGCGGCCCAGCTTGCCGAACTGGCTGGTTCCATCAATCATCCGGGTCTTGGCCTGACCAATGAGGCGGGCAAGCGTGGCAAGCTGGCCGACATCGCCCGTCTGGCAATGGAGATTGAAACCGCCGACAAGGCTCGCGACGCCGAAACCATCGCCATGTTCCGCTTTAACGATGAAGAACGCGCCCGCTTCCGCGACGGCTTCGGGGTCGCCCAGTCGGGCATGAGTGGCTTAATGAAGATGGTTGCCGAAACATTTTTCCTGGACCGGCGGGAGACCGAAGCCGACAGTACGGACTTCGGTGCCCAGGCCGTCAAGATAACAACCGATCAGGCCAACTCAGCGGCCGCCTTTGGCTGGATCACGACGCCGACAAATAACCGTCTCGATCAGCTGCTGACGGGCCGGGCCTACGAGCGGCTCAACCTGAAGGCGACTGAACTGGGTCTGGCCATGCATCCCATGAGTCAGGTTCTGCAAGAGTACACCGATATGACCACCCTGCAGGGTCAGTTTCTGGGTCTTTTAGATGTTGCCGAAGGGCACACTGTGCAGATGCTGTTCCGCCTGGGGATCGCCGAACCGGTCAGCCATTCGGCGCGTCGTCGTTTAACCGATATCATGCGTGGATAAAGGAGTTTTTAGAAAATGAAGATCAGGGAATTTATTGAAAAGGCAGAGTTGCCGGAATGGGGATGGTGGATTTTGCTTGTGCTGGTCGCGATATAGCTAGGCCTATGCTAGATTTTATCCGCTTCGTGAATTCGTAAGGATCATTTCTTGCAACAACGGGTGATTATTATTGCCGGGCCGACGGCCAGTGGAAAATCGGCACTGGCGATTGATCTGGCGCGGGAATTTTCCGGCGTCATCATCAATGCGGACTCCATGCAGGTCTACCGCGAGCTCGATGTGCTCAGCGCCCGCCCGCCTGCGTCCGATCTTAAGCAGGCCCCGCATCGACTTTACGGGGTTCTGGCCGCTGATGATCCGTGTTCGGTTGGCCGTTGGCTGACCATGGCGGTTGATGAAATCAAGGCCGCCTGGGCGGATGAAAAAGTGCCGTTGGTTGTCGGCGGTACCGGTCTGTATCTTAAGGCATTGATGGAAGGGCTGGCCCCGATCCCCGACGTTGATCCATCTTTCCGGGCTAAGGCGACTGCTCTCCACGGGCAACTTGGGCCCGCGGCTTTTCGCGATGCACTGGCCGCCCTTGACCCGGAAGCGGCGGCCCGCATACCCGCCGGAGATACGCAACGCCTGATCCGCGCCTATGAAGTGGCGCTGGCCACCGGCAGGCCGCTCAGCGACTGGCAAAAGGATCATCCAGCTGAAGCACCCCTTGACGCCGCTTTCGCGGTTATTGTCCTGAGCCCGGATCGGGAAATCCTTTATCAAGGCGTCAATCAGCGTTTCGCCTGGATGATGGACAATGGCGCTCTTGATGAGGTCCGCGCCCTTGATGACTTGTCTCTCGACCCGGCCCTGCCAGCCATGAAGGCGGTCGGGGTGCCGGAACTCAGACGCTATCTGGCCGGTCAAACGGACCTGGAAACCGCGGCCCATGACGCCAAACAAGCGACCCGCCAGTTCGCCAAACGCCAGATGACCTGGCTGCGCAACCAACTTTCAGCTGATTTACCACTATTTGCGCAATATTCGGAAAGTTTGAAGCCTGAAATCTTTTCATTTATTCGTCAATTTATGTTGACCCCGCCGTCATGAAAGACTAGTTTGCGCGTTCAGTTTAGCGGGATTGCTGGGAATCCAAGGACAATCCACGCCAAAATGATGACCAAGGCCGCCCAGTGGCGGCCCAAACTTTGTTTAAGGTAAAGGCCAGGACGATGTCGAAAAACCACATGAGCGGCGCACAAATACTCCTGAAAGCATTGGCTGATCAGGGCGTAGACGTTGTCTTTGGCTATCCGGGGGGCGCTGTCCTGCCGATTTATGACGAATTTTTCAAGCAGAACAAGATCCGCCACGTTCTTGTGCGACAGGAAGGGGGCGCGGTCCATGCGGCGGAAGGCTACGCCCGTTCCACCGGCAAGGTCGGCGTTGTCCTGGTGACATCCGGCCCCGGCGCCACCAACGCGGTGACAGGCTTGCTCGATGCGATGATGGACAGCGTGCCGATCGTTTGCATTTGCGGTCAGGTGCCAACCCACCTGATCGGTAACGACGCCTTTCAGGAAGCCGACACCACCGGCATCACCCGGCCCTGCACCAAGCACAACTATCTGGTCAAGAATGTCGACAATCTGGCGCGCCGTATTCACGAAGCCTTTCTGGTCGCCAAAAGCGGTCGCCCCGGCCCGGTCGTCATTGACTTCCCCAAGGACGTGATGATGGCCCAGGCCGATTACGTGCCGCCGGCCAAGGTCGTCCATAAAAGCTACAAGCCGCAGGTCAAGGGTGACCTTACCAAGATCGAACAAGCCGTTAAAATCATGGCTGGCGCCAAGAAGCCGCTGATCTATGCCGGTGGCGGGGTCATTAATTCAGGCCCCGGCGCCTCGCAGCTTTTGACCCAGCTTGTCCATGCGACGGATTTCCCGTGCACCCTGACGCTGATGGGACTGGGGGCGCTGGCCGCCTCTGACAAACATTTCGTCGGTATGCTGGGTATGCACGGAACCTACGAGGCCAACATGGCCATGCATGATTGCGATGTGATGGTTTGTGTTGGTGCGCGCTTTGATGACCGGGTGACCGGCAGGCTCGATGCGTTTTCGCCAGATTCCGTGAAAATCCATATTGATATTGATCCCTCCTCGATCAACAAGAACGTCCATGTTGACCTGGGCATCGTCGGCGATGTCGGCCACGTGCTGGAAGACATGATCAAGATTTGGAAATCAGGACAGAACCGGGCCGATGAAAAGGCTATGAAGTCCTGGTGGAAGACGATCAACAAGTGGCGCGAACGTAAAAGCCTCGACTACGACCGCGCCTCGAAGATCATCAAGCCGCAGTACGCCATCGAGCGCCTGTACGAGCTGACCAAAAAACAGAACGAGGTCTACATCACCACCGAGGTCGGCCAGCATCAGATGTGGGCGGCCCAGCATTTCCATTTTGAGCGCCCCAACCGCTGGATGACATCGGGTGGACTTGGCACCATGGGTTACGGTCTTCCCGCCGCCATGGGTGTGCAGATGGCGCATCCCAAAGCGTTGGTTATTGATATTGCGGGGGAGGCCTCGATCCTGATGAATATTCAGGAAATGTCGACCCTGGTGCAGTATAATCTGCCGGTGAAGGTGTTTATCCTCAACAACGAATACATGGGCATGGTCCGCCAGTGGCAGGAACTGCTGCACGGTGGCCGCTACGCCGAAAGCCACATGCAGGCCTTGCCTGATTTCGTTAAACTGGCCGAAGCCTTTGGCGGCGTTGGCCTTAGGGCCGAGAAAAAAGAACAACTGGACGACGTCATCGGCGAGATGATCGAATGCGACCGTCCGGTGATCGCCGACATCGCCGTCGACAAGTTGGAAAACTGCTACCCGATGATACCCTCGGGTGCGGCCCATAACGAGATGATTTTCGGCCCCGAAAACGAGACCGACGACCAGGTCTCAGAAGACGGCATGGTGCTGGTTTAGAAATTAACCCGAAAACGGGGACTTAGAAGACAGTGACACCGATTAACGAATTACAAAATACCCATACCATGTCCGTGCTCGTCGATAACGAGCCGGGGGTGCTGGCCCGCGTTATCGGCCTGTTTTCCGGCCGTGGTTACAACATTGAAAGCCTGACCGTCGCCGAAGTTGATATCGAGGAAAACCTGTCGCGGATCACCATCGTCACCTCGGGAACGCCGATGGTGATTGAACAGATCAAGGCCCAGCTGGAACGGCTGGTGCCGATCCACGGGGTCAACGATTTGACCATCGAAGGCCCGCATGTTGAACGCGAACTGGCGCTGGTCAAGGTTCTAGGGGTAGGCGAGAAACGGGTCGAGGCGCTGCGTATCGCCGATATTTTCCGGGCTCGCGCCGTTGACAGCACCAATGACTCGTTCATTTTTGAAATCGTCGGTGACACCGGCAAGCTCAACGCTTTTATCGAACTGATGGTGCCGCTTGGCCTCATCGATGTTTCCAGAACCGGCGTCGCCGCCATTGCCCGTGGCACGGTGGTTATGGACCACGACTGAATTTTTTGAACCTTTACTCAAAGCTCATTGAGCAACCTGCGCTCAAATGAACGCAGATAAGTTGCTCAAATTTATAAAATCGATCAAATTATCTGCATTAAATCTTTTAATGCAGTTTGATCTAACTAAGGAAGACCACCATGCGTGTTTATTATGATCGTGATGCCGACGTTAACCTGATCAAATCGAAAAAAGTCGCCATTATTGGTTACGGCAGCCAGGGCCACGCCCATGCTCTCAATCTGCGCGATAGCGGCATCAAGGATGTCTGCGTCGCCCTGCGCGCGGGCTCCGCCAGCGCCAAGAAGGCCGAAAACGAGGGCCTTAAGGTGATGACCGTCGCCGAGGCCACAGCCTGGGCCGATGTCATCATGATGCTCTGCCCTGACGAGCTTCAGGCCGACATCTACTACGCCGAGATCCACGCCAACATGAAAGAGGGTGCTGCCCTGGCTTTCGCCCACGGCCTTAACATCCACTTCAACCTGATTGAAGCCCGTAGCGACATCGACGTCTTCATGATTGCCCCCAAAGGCCCCGGCCATACGGTGCGCGGCGAATACCAGAATGGTGGCGGGGTTCCGTGCCTGGTCGCTGTTGATCAGGACTCAACGGGCAACGCCCTGGAAGTGGCCCTGTCCTACGCCTCAGGCATTGGCGGCGGACGCTCCGGCATCATCGAAACCACATTCAAGGAAGAATGCGAAACCGACCTGTTCGGCGAGCAGGTCGTCCTCTGCGGCGGCCTGATGGAGCTCATCAAGAACGGTTTTGAAACCCTTGTCGAAGCCGGTTACGCCCCGGAAATGGCCTATTTTGAATGCCTGCACGAGGTCAAGCTGATCGTCGACCTGATGTACGAAGGCGGCATGGCCAACATGCGCTACTCGATCTCAAACACCGCCGAATACGGCGATTACACCCGCGGCCCGCGGATCATCACGAGCGAGACCAAGGCCGAAATGAAGAAGGTTCTGGACGACATCCAGTCCGGTCGCTTCACCCGCGACTGGATGTTGGAGTGCAAGGCCGGTCAGCCGTCCTTCAAGGCGACCCGCCGCCGCAACGCCGAGCACCAGATCGAAGAAGTAGGCGAAAAACTCCGCGCCATGATGCCCTGGATCGCCAAGAATCAGCTGGTCGATAAGGAAAAGAACTAAAGTTCCTCCACCACGTCATTCCCGCGAAGGCGGGAATCCAGTTCTTCAAGAAAAGGCGGGGTCGAAAGGCTTCGCCTTTTTTTGTGCCGGAATAGCCCTGGTTATCGTTCACGGTTTAGCCAATTCACGAGGCATACGCGCGCGACGCGGCTCAATTGCCCAAGCTCCCACCAATCCCGAGTTTCGTCGCTCGGTGATACGACTTGGCCCGCTATATCCCCGGCCAGCAATTTACCTTGGTGGCCGATGCCAGATCGGCGGCTATAGAGGCGGTCTGCAAATTTCCTGAAGCTTTCATCGTTCGACCCGTAGGTTGACATGAAATCAAGAAATTTCTTTCGGATCTTGTACGTTGGCTGCCCACAATTTGGGCAATGGTTCGTCTTTGCACTCCTATGGTCAAATTCGATTAAGGCCTCCAGGCTAGATACGATGCCAATATATGTAAGGCTATCCGAGACCGACCAAGCTTCTAGCGCCTGAGAGAACAAAACGCTTGCGGAGAGGAACGCAATTTTTTCTTCGTCGCCCAATTCAAAATATTTTTCTAAAAGTGGAACTGTAGCATCCGAAAGATCGAGAAGCTTTCCTGTAACCCCAAATTCGCCATAGTACGTATTTGAATCAATAAAAGTGATTTCGGGCGAGAATGGAGTCGAAAACCATTCCCCAAGCTCGCCGAACCCTTTCCAATAATAACCAGTTTGAGCAAATTTCCCCGTTAGAACGTCGCCTTCAGTATCAAGAATCCAACGGTGTTGTGTCGTCTCTTTTTTGATTAGATGCCGGGTTATCACGGACAAAACACTAAGAATTTCCTGTTGCTTGCACCAGTGGTGTTCGGTCTTTAGAAAATTATCAGGTGGGGTATCTGACGACGGGGACAAACCAGCTGTCCGCACCTCCCGTAATTCAGCGATATCCATTTCCTCAAATGAATATTCAATGACGAAAGGGTGATCAGCGTATGAATGCTCAGGTTTTGGCGCATCGTCAGGGAGTGAAAAAATTTGAAGTACATCATTAAAGCGAAAACAGCCTTCGACGGGTTCTGGGGAGTAAGCGATAAATCGAATCAGCCCCTTCCCATCACGGTGATAACTTCTCATCATTTTACTTCCCTGTTCCTAATCTTGTTTCAAAGCATCTAGTTGAACGTCCCTATAAACTGCATAACGAATCCCCCGACCACCAACAGCGCACCAGCTACCATCAACCACCATGCCCTGTTCCAAACCGTGGGATGGAAAGGTATCCCAGTTTTTTTCCAATTCAGGCGTGGAAGAAGGAGCATGACACCAACAATGTCGGCCAGTAATCCGAATTGAGTAAATGTCATCATGGTTGCTTTCCTCTCATTTCCTTTGCGTCCGAAACCCCATACCTTTTTAGAACACCAGTTTTGGAACACGAATGGAACACTTTTGCCTATTACGCATCTGAGCCCGCTCCATCTTTTCCAGCCGGAGCAATCGGAACACTTTTGGCATCCGGTGCTGCGAGCTTGAGGCAGGCGCAATTTCTGCGTATCCTGCGATTATGAAAAAAGAAGATGCCAAAAAGCTTATTCTGACCGAGTTCCCTAGATGGTGGGGGCGAACTCGTGGGGAACGGGAAGAGGCGACGGGTGATAACGCCATAGTGTTCTGTGGTTACCTGCAACAAGAGAAGCCGCACTTGCTTAACTTCCGGGCGGTCTCCAGCAAGGAGAAGCTCATCCATGGCTGGCTTTTGCATGCGCGGCTTGTGACTGACTAAACCGGATTTTCTCATTTCAATGTGTTCCGTTTATCGGAGGAGAAAGAACTGGATTCCCGATCAGGTCGGGAATGACGTGGGGACTTGGGGTGTTGTTTGTTATTATCCGTTAAAAGAAAGTTCCCGCCTCAAAACCCCTGCATCAAAAAATCTACCGCGTTGATGATTTAAAGATGCTCTTGAATGCATACGCCCTTGGAGGCATACTGAATGAAGATGTGGAAAGTTCTTTACTGCGAGGAATTCGATGATGAGTTTTCAGGCTTGTCCGAAGTCGTTCAGGATGAACTGGCTGCCATGGTGCTTCTGCTTAAGGCGTTCGGGCCGGAACTTCGTCGCCCTCATGCGGATACCCTCAATGGATCGAAGCACGCCAACATGAAAGAACTTCGATTCACTGCGGATGAGGGTGTTTGGCGCGTGGCGTTTGCGTTTGATCCTGAGCGCAAAGCCATCTTGTTGATTGCCGGTGATAAAAGCGGCGGTTCTGAAAAGCGGTTTTACCGGCAACTGATCAAGAAGGCTGATAAACGTTATGACGATCACTTGCAGAGCTTGAAATAGGAAAGGGCCTTTGGCTATGGCGAAAGATTTTGACGATATTCTCAAAAAAATGCCGCCCAAACGGCGCAAGAAAATCGCGGCGCGTGGTCAGCAACTGATCGCCGAGCACCTTGCCCTGATCGAACTGCGGGCCGCTATGAACAAAACCCAGGTCAAGGTGGCCAGGGAGTTGGGCGTTCAGCAAACGACAGTCTCACGCATGGAAAAGCGCTCCGACATGCTGATCTCGACCTTGCGCCAGTACATCGAAGCCATGGGCGGCGACCTTGACATCGTGGCGCGGTTTCCCGACAGGCCGGATGTTCATATTGAAGGATTGCAGGAAATAACAAAGGTTAAATCGGCTTAGATATTCCTGCCCTTACTTCTCCGCCGTCAGCACCACCCTTGCGCAGACCATGCGCCGCAGGGCCTGGGCCAGTAATTCGGCGCTTGCGTGGTCCAGGTCTTCAACTTGAAAATCCACATGCAGTTCCCCCTCGCCGTGCCGGAAGCGGGTGGCGATCATACGCTCCGGGATCAGGTGGCGCTTGGCCAGGGCGGCGGTGACGTTTGGCAGCACCGAGATGTCGTTGTCCGCGTGGACGGAAAAGCAGAAAGTGGCTAATTGGGCGCGGGTACGCGCCTGATGTGCGGGAAACATGAAACTAAACTCCAAAGCTGAATAAAGAAGGCGAGAATCGCTAAAGCCCGGCCCTTAAAGGAAGGCCGGGAAAATAATTCGCCGTTCAATCAACTGTGCGGAGTTGGCTTTCATAATGACCGAGGGTATGTCAATTTGACGGCCCACGTCAATGCACAGTGGGGTATTAAGAACGGACAATGTCTAGCAAGGTATTCATTCCATGACGCTATGCATCTGCGGCACCGGTAAGGATTTCGACGCCTGTTGCGGGCCGCTTATTGAAGGCGCTGCTGCGACGACGGCCGAGGCCCTGTTGCGCTCGCGTTATACCGCCTTCGCCATGGGTAAGACGGATTATCTGGTCGATACCCTGACCCCGGAGCTTCGGGACAGCTTCGATCTGGTCGAGGCCGAAAGCACCGCCGCGGGTGCCCAGTGGCAGGGGTTGGAGGTACGCTCCGTCGTTGCCGGCGGGCCGGATGACGAGACCGGCGAGATCGAATTCGTCGCCAGTTTTCGCCTTCGCGACGAGGCCCGCGTTCACCATGAATTGTCACAATTCCGCCGTGAAGACGGGCGCTGGTTGTGCGCCGGCGGCCAAACCAACCCCAAGGGCGGGCCCCGCGAAGTGGTTAAAGTGGGCCGCAATGAGCCTTGCCCCTGTGGGTCGGGCAAAAAATTCAAAAAATGTTGTGGCGCCTGATCTGACATGGAAAAGCATTTCCATTGCACGGCGTGTGGCAAGTGTTGCAATGGCTGGCTGCCGCTGACCCTGGATGACGCCCTTGCCGGTGCCGGTCGCTTCCCCCTGGCCATGGTCCTGACGACGGTCCGCCAAAGTGCCCGGGCTTACAGTATCACCGCCCGCCACGGCACCATCCTGCAATTGTCGAAGAACAAGCGGGTGGCGGTGCAAATCAGCCCCATGTCTTACCTGCCGCCGACCCTTTCCTGCCCAGCCCTGGCCGACGATGGCCGCTGCACCATTCATGGGCAGAAGCCGACCCGCTGTCGGACGATGCCGTTTTCCGGCTACCGCAATGAAAGCGATCAGGGACCGCTGCTTAACCCCAAGGATGGCTGGTTGTGCGACACATCCAGCGCAGCGCCCGTGGTTTACCGGGATAAACAAATCATTGAGCGTGCTGACTTCGAGCGCGAGGCCCGTCAGTTAAACGACGAGGCCGCCATCTTGCGCCCTTACATTGATACCCTGATCGCCAGCGCCCCCAATGTGGCGGCGGGACTGGAAAGTGCGGCCCAAAAAGCCCAAGGCGGCACCGTCGTGCTCAACTTCACAACCGTGCTGCCCAGATTAAAAGACGTCGATACGGCCAGCTTCGCAGGGCAACAACTGCCGGTCCTGAAAGCCTTCGCAAATAAGACGGCGGGGGACAAAAAACTGGCCGACTATCACCAGTACTACGCCCAGAATATCAAGGGCCTGGAAAGGTTTTAGGGAGGTATATATATAAATCGCCCCTCAAGCGCCGGGCGGGATCTCCGATCCCTTGGCTCGCATAAGGATCAAGCCCCTCAATCGCCGGGCGCTCACTCCGTTCGCTTGGCTTAGGCCTCTGGAAGTCAAGTTTCAAATGGCAACAGGAGCCTTATCCATAAAGGCTGAACTCACACACTTTCTTCAAGTCCGCGACTGCGGGCCGCCGCTTATGCGGCGAGCCAAGGGTTCGGAGAACCCGCCCGGCGCTTGAGGGGCTTGTCCTCTTTAACGAGGGGACATCAAATCTTGTTGACAACCCACCCTCTCTCGTTGTCTTTATTCATGGTTAACGTTTCGGGGATAGTGTGGAAGCGGGTAATAACCGGTTCCCGAGTTTTGGTCTTTTATGACCACGAGGCTTATTTGATGAAGATGTCGATGCCAGTTTTTGATTTGATTTCGCACCGTCTGCGCTCCTGCGCCGCCGGGCGTCTTCTGCTGGCTGACCTTCTTGCCCCCCTTGGGAACCTACGACTTAGGTGCCCCTGAGATTCGGTCGTCGTTTTTAATAAACGCACACGTGACCGGCGTTCAGGGGAAGCGAACTCCATTTAATTTTGTACGCACACCTATAGACACGTAAGGACACCAGTCCCATGAGTAGTAAACAGACAAACAATATAGTAATTTTCGACACCACCTTGCGCGATGGCGAGCAGTCGCCGGGCGCTTCCATGAATCTGGATGAAAAGTTACGCATCGCCCAAGTTCTCGAAGCGATGGGCGTTGATGTCATCGAAGCCGGTTTCCCGATTGCATCGGAAGGCGACTTCGAGGCGGTCAGCGAAATTTCCAAGATCATCAAGGACTCGACGGTTTGCGGCCTGGCCCGCGCCACCCGCGGTGATATCGAACGCTGCGCCGAAGCCATCAAGGACGCCCCGCGTGGCCGTATCCACACCTTCCTCTCAACCTCGCCACTGCATATGGAATACAAGTTGCAGATGGAGCCCGAGGCGGTCTTCGAGAAGGTCAAGGAAAGTGTCACGATCGCCCGCAACCTGTGTGACGATGTGGAATGGTCGGCCGAAGACGGCTCGCGCACGGATCATGACTTCCTGTGTCGTTGCGTCGAGGCGGCAATCGATTGCGGCGCCAGCACCGTCAACATCCCCGATACCGTCGGCTACGCCATGCCCGATGAATATGCGGCCCTGATTACGATGCTGTTCAACCGGGTTCCGAACATCGACAAGGCGATCATTTCCGTTCATTGCCACAATGACCTGGGGCTGGCCGTTGCCAATTCGCTGGCCGCCGTTCAGGTCGGCGCCCGGCAGGTCGAATGCACCATCAATGGTCTGGGCGAGCGGGCCGGCAACGCGGCCATGGAAGAAATCGTCATGGCCCTGAAGACGCGTGCCGATCATGTGCCGTTCAGCACCGGTATCGAGACGTCGCATTTCATCAAGGCCTCGAAACTGGTCTCGACCATTACCGGCTTCAATGTTCAGCCAAACAAGGCAATTGTCGGCGCTAACGCCTTCGCCCACGAGTCAGGCATTCATCAGGACGGTATGCTCAAACATGCCGGAACCTATGAAATCATGACCCCTGAATCGGTCGGTTTGGGGATGTCCAAACTGGTGTTGGGCAAGCATTCGGGCAAACACGCTTTTTCGGAAAAATTGAAAGCCCTGGGTTACGATCTGGGTGACAACGCCGTCAAGGACGCCTTCATGCGGTTCAAGAATCTGGCCGATTTGAAAAAGGAGGTCTTCGACGAGGACATCGTCGCCCTGGTCGATGACGAGGTCGTGCGGGCCAATGATCACATTCGCCTGGTGTCCCTGGAAATTAACTGTGGCACCGTCCACCGCCCGCCTAAGGCGAGCCTGGAAATGGAAATCGATGGCGACAGCAGGACCTGCACCTCAACCGGGGACGGTCCCGTTGATGCGGCTTTTAATGCGATCAAGGAGTTGTTCCCGCACACCGCTGATTTGCAACTCTATCAGGTTCACGCGGTCACACATGGCACCGATGCCCAGGCAGAGGTTACGGTCCGCCTGGGAGAGGATGGCAAGACCGTCAATGGACAAAGTGCGGACACGGACACCATGGTGGCTTCGGTAAAAGCCTATATTAACGCTTTGAACAAGCTGTTGGTGAAACGTGAGAAAACTGCACCTTCCGCACTTTCCGCCTAGAGCCGATCACACTTAAACGGAATCATTATTTGATTCAGTTTAAGTGTGTGAATCGGCTCGCTCTTTAAAAAATCGATCAGTTCACGTTTAGTTTGAACACAACGTGTTCAAACTAAACGTGAACTGATCTAGATTGGAAAAACCAAGCAAAAATGGCCCTAACATTTTGAAATCGATCAAATTATCAGCACTTAAATGTTTGTGTTTAAATGCAGTTTGATCTGGTATTGAGGGCAATGCTTTTTTATAACAGTGGTGCCGGGGATTCGTCTCCGGCACCGATTTTTTAAATAATGGATATGTGAGAAGATGTTTTCCAGACTTTTCGGCTTCCTGTCGGCAGATATGGCCATCGATTTGGGAACGGCCAATACCCTGGTCTATGTAAAGGGTAGGGGGATTGTTCTGAACGAGCCTTCGGTTGTCGCCATTGTCGAGATCAAGGGCAAGAAGCAGGTTCTCGCCGTTGGTGAGGAAGCCAAGCGTATGCTTGGTCGCACACCGGGAAATATCCGCGCTATCCGGCCGCTTCGTGACGGTGTGATCGCCGACTTTGAAGTCGCCGAAGAAATGATCAAGTATTTCATTCGCAAGGTACACAACCGGCGCAGCTTCGCCAGTCCGCTGGTCATCGTTTGTGTCCCCTCGGGTTCAACCGCCGTTGAACGCCGGGCCATTCAGGAATCAGCTGAAAGCGCCGGCGCCCGTAAAGTTCTGTTGATTGAAGAACCGATGGCCGCGGCCATTGGCGCCGGCTTGCCGGTTACCGAACCGACAGGTTCCATGGTTGTCGATATTGGCGGTGGCACGACCGAGGTCGCGGTGCTGTCCCTTGGCGGTATTGTTTACGCGCGTTCGGTGCGTGTCGGCGGCGACAAGATGGACGAGGCGATCATCGGCTATATCCGTCGCAACCATAATCTGCTGGTTGGTGAAAGCAGCGCCTCGCGGATCAAGGAAGAAATCGGCTCCGCCTGTCCGCCTGATGAAGGCGACGGCCGGACCATGGAAATCAAGGGCCGTGATCTGATGAACGGGGTTCCCAAGGAACTGATTATTTCCGAACGGCAAATCGCCGAAAGTCTGGCCGAACCGGTCGGCGCTATTATCGAGGCGGTCAAAGTGGCGCTCGAACATACCGAACCGGAACTGGCCGCCGATATCGTCGATAAAGGCATCGTCCTGACCGGCGGCGGCGGCTTGCTGAGCAATCTGGATTTCGTGCTTCGCCACGCTACCGGCCTGCCGGTTTCACTGGCCGATGATCCGCTATCTTGTGTGGTTCTTGGCACCGGTCGCGCACTGGAAGAAATGAAGCGTCTGAAAGACGTTCTGACAAGCATGTACTAGATCAGTTCACGTTTCGTTTGAACACGTTGTGTTCGAACGAAACGTGAAAAACTGATCGATTTTTAAAGAGCGAACCGATTCACACGCTTAAACGGAATCAAGTAATGATTCTGTTTAAGCGTGATCGGCTCTAGGTTTTTTAGAGAGACCTCTTCCCCCCATTCCCACGAAAGCATATATTAAGAATTGAGTGATAAGCCTTAATGGCTTAAGCACTTATTTCGCCTGGGTTATTGACAGTTTTTAAAGGGAGCAGACGTGAAAGAACGTTCACGTTTTACGCACCGTGTTTCGGCCCCGATCCGGGGCTTTGGCCAGCGGTTTGTCTTTTTGGCGCTGGTTGTAGCGGCGTTCGCGCTGATGCTGGTGGGCAAGGCCGATGTCACCATGATGGAACGTTTCCGGGCCCAGGTGACGGACGCCGTCGCCCCCATTCTTGATGTCATGTCACGGCCCGTCGCCACCGCCAACGAAGTCATCGCCGAAGTACGGGTGCTGGGCGTTATCGCCGAAGAAAACAGGAACCTGCGCCTCGACAAGGAACGCCTGCTGCACTGGCAAGTTGTTGCCCGCAAACTGGAGGCGGAAAACAAGGCCCTTCGCGCGCAACTGAAATATATTCCGGCGCCCGAGGCAAGTTACGTAACAGCCCGGGTGATTGCCGACACCGGCGGCTCTTTCGCGCATTCCCTTCTTCTTAACATTGGCGTCCAACCCGGTATCAACAAGGGACAGGCTGTGGTGACTGGTGATGGTCTCGTCGGCCGGATTGCCGGTGTCGGTGATCGTTCCACCCGGGTCCTGCTGATTACGGATTTGAACTCGCGCATTCCGGTGCTGATTGAAGCAACCCGCACCCGCGCCATTCTTGCCGGTAATAACACCAACAGGCTGCGGCTCATTCATTTACCGCCCGGTGCCACTGTTTCACCCGGCGACCGGGTCGTTACCTCCGGTCATGGCGGCGCTTTTCCTGTCGGTTTGCCCGTCGGCCTTGTCGATGGGGTCAGTGATGCCGGTATATCCGTGCAACCGTTTGTGACCCGCGACAGGCTCGAATATGTGCGCGTTCTTGATTATGGCCTGAAGGGAATCATCGACGACCCGAAGTCTTCGGATAAATCCGCGGAGGGCGGAAAGGGCAAGCCATGAAACCGGTATTCTGGTCACGCCTGGATCTGGCGGCTCGACGCTTTACCCCCTTCGGATTGACGGTTCTGCTGGTCCTCCTCAACACCTTACCTTTGAAGGTGCCCGGTTTGACCCAGGTGATGCCATTGTTGCCGTTGATGTCGATCTATCTTTGGGCCGTCCATCAACCCGACCTGATGCCCCTCTACGCAGTCTTTCTGGTTGGCATTTTGCAGGATACCTTAAGTGGCGTCCCGCTTGGCGTTTACGGCCTGACCAACCTGATCGTCTATGCCACCATTCTTTGGCAGCGCCGTTTTCTGGCCGGCAAACCTTTTGCCGTCATATGGGTCGGCTTCACCGTCGTCGCCGCAGGGGCGGTGATCATTGGCTGGATTTTGATATCGTCACTCAACACAACGTTAATTGAGCCAGGCGCGATGGCTTTTCAGTATTTGATTTCGCTGGGCGTCTTTCCGCTGCTGGCGTGGTTATTCATGCGCTGGCAACGGGCTTTTCTTGATCATGTATAGATGACCTGCCATGCATAGAGACAGTGAACGTCATAAACAGTTTTCCCGCCGCACGGCCATACTCGCCGGTGGCAAGGCGGTACTGCTGTCAGCCCTTGTCGGGCGCATGTATTATTTGCAAGTGGTCGAGGCCGACCGCTACAAAACCCTGGCCGAAGATAACCGCATCAGCTTCCGGCTACTGGCGCCGCCGCGTGGGCGCATCGTTGATCGTTTCGGGGTGCCTATTGCCGACAATCAACAGAACTACCGTGTCGTGCTTGTGCCTGAGCAAACCGATGATGTAGAGGAAACCCTGATCAGGCTGGGCCGTATTATTCCGATCCGTCAGGGAGAGAAGAAACGCATTCTGCGTGATGTTGGCCGCAGCCGTGGTTTTGTGCCGGTGACCCTGCGTGAAAATCTGAGCTGGGAAGACGTCGCCCATATCGAGGTCAACACGCCCGACCTTCCCGGTGTGATGATTGATGTTGGGCAAAGCCGCTTTTACCCCTTCGCAAGGGAGATGGCCCATATTCTGGGTTATGTGGCGGCGGTGTCCGAAGGTGAAACAGGAAGCAACCCGTTGCTTGAATTGCCGGGTTTCCGCATTGGCAAGTCGGGCATCGAAAAAGTATACGATCTGGCGCTCAGGGGTGCTGGCGGTAGCTCACAAGTCGAAGTCAACGCCTTCGGGCGGGTTATCCGCGAGCTAAAACGCAGTGAAGGCCAGCCGGGCACCCGCCTGCAACTGACCATAGATTCAGGTCTTCAGCAGATGACCTCCAAACGCCTTGGCGAGAAAAGCGGCTCGGTGGTTGTCATGGATGTCCATTCCGGCGATGTACTGGCGATGGTGTCGACCCCCGGCTTTGACCCCAACGCCTTTAACAAGGGCCTCAGCACCGAACAATGGAACGCGCTTATCTCTAACGACAGGGCACCGCTGACCAACAAGTCGATCGCCGGCAATTACGCACCGGGCTCAACCTTCAAGATGATTGTCGCCCTGGCGGCATTGGAGAAGGGGGTTATCTCTGCCGAAAGCGAGGTCTTCTGTACAGGCAAAACCAAACTGGGCAACGCCACGTTCCATTGCTGGAAGAAGGGCGGTCATGGTGTCGTCAACCTGAACAAGGGGATATCCCAGTCCTGCGATGTTTATTTTTATGATGTTGCCCGCCGCACCGGTATCGAGCGGATTGCCGAAATGGCGCGCCGTTTTGGGCTTGGCGAGCAACTGGGTCTTGATCTTCCCGGCGAGCGGGCAGGACTTATCCCAAGTGACGAATGGAAAAGGGGCGTCATCGGCGCACCCTGGCAAAAGGGTGAAACATTACTGGCCGGAATCGGTCAGGGCTACGTCCTGACAACCCCCTTGCAACTGGCCGTCATGACGGCAAGGCTGGCCAATGGCGGGGTCGTGGTGAACCCGCATCTGACCCGAAATATCGTCACCGCTGACGGTGTTGCCCCCAGGCAGGCAAAAGAGCCTATGGATATCGGTCTCGTTCCCGGTCATTTGGCGCTGGTTCGCGAGGCCATGGAAACCGTCGTCAATCAACCCACCGGCACCGCTTTCCGCTCCCGTATCAGGGCCCCGGAATTCCGCATGGCCGGTAAAACCGGGACGGCCCAGGTCCGTCGAATCAGTAAACTGGAAAGGGAAAACCGGGTCCTCAAAAATGACGAGTTGCCGTGGAAAGAACGCGATCATGCCTTATTCGTCGGTTATGCACCCATCGCGGCCCCGCGTTATGCCGTTTCGGTTGTTATTGAACATGGTGGCGGTGGCTCCAGGGTGGCCGCACCCATTGCCCGGGATGTTCTGGAAGAAGCCCAGCGCCGGGATGCGGCGCGTCCGGGTGAGGAAATCTCCATCGAGAAAGCCTCAGGCGGGCAGGGCACTTCGACATCGAGTGTTAAATTATGATTGGTGATATTCTCAATAAATCCAACCTGACCTTAGGGCAACGTCTCTGGCGATTGCACTGGCTATTTGTGCTGGTGTTGATCATCACCGCGACAGTCGGCTTTATCATGCTTTATTCGGCCGCCAACGGTTCGCTTGAGCCATGGGCCGGACGGCAGATGGGGCGTTTCGGGATTGGCCTTCTCGCCATGCTGGTTGTCGCCATGACCAACCTCAGGTTATGGCTCAAATATTCTTACGCTTTCTACGGGGTGACCCTGCTTCTGCTAGGGGCGGTTGAGTTCGGTGGCACCATCGGCATGGGGGCGCAACGCTGGATTGATCTTGGCGTTTTCAACCTGCAGCCCTCGGAATTGATGAAAATCGCTCTGGTTCTTGCCCTCGCCCGTTATTTCCACAGCGGCAACATGGAAGATATCGGCAGGCCCACATACCTGATCGTTCCGCTGCTTCTGGTTGCCGCCCCGACCGCCCTGGTCCTGCGCCAGCCGGATTTGGGAACCGCCCTGATGCTGGTCATCGGTGGCGGGGCTATCTTTTTCGTCGCCGGGATCAGGATATGGAAATTCGCCCTGGTCTTTCTGGCCGCACTGATTTCGGCTCCCATTGGCTGGCAGTTTCTTCGTGAATACCAGAAGCAACGGGTGCTGACGTTCCTGAACCCGGAATCCGATCCATTGGGTGCCGGCTATCATATCATTCAGTCGAAAATTGCGCTCGGCTCCGGTGGCCTGTTCGGCAAGGGTTTCATGCAGGGCTCGCAAAGCCATCTCAGTTTTCTGCCTGAAAAACAAACCGATTTCATCTTCACCATGCTGGCCGAGGAATTCGGTCTGGTTGGCGGGCTTGGGTTGCTGGGGCTTTACGTTTTGATTTTGGCTTACTGCTTCACGATATCGCTCAATTGCCGCAATCACTTCGGGCGGTTGGTCGGCATGGGGGTGACGACGACATTTTTCCTCTACGTTTTCATCAATATCGCCATGGTTATGGGACTGATACCGGTGGTCGGCATTCCGTTGCCGCTGATCTCCTACGGCGGTACGGCGATGATGACCCTGTTGCTCGGTTTCGGCCTGTTGATGTCCGTCCACATCAATCGCGACGAGGCCATTGGCAGACGCGGCGCCGCCGATGATTTTTAGGCAAGCCTGAGTGCTAACAGCCAGCCACAACATATTCGCCGGTGCGTTCAAATATCCATCGTCCCTTATCATCAAGAACCATCTTCGTTTCATCAAGGAAATCGTGAAGATGAACCAACACATTTCCATCCTCAATAAAAATGACTGCGTAGGCAGGTGGTTCGTAGCTTTTGGGAACGTAGCCGGGGGCAGTAAAATCAAAGGCGACCCCGTGATTGGTGCCTCTTAATGCTGAAAAAGGAATTCCCTGCCAACTCCCCGAAATGGGTCTATGAACATGACCGAAAAACAAATGGCGAATGTTATCGTGTCGGTAAAGTACTTCCGCAAACGCTTCCTTGTCCTGAAGCCCAAGTGCATCAAGGCTGGGCAAACCGACATCGAACGGCGGATGATGCATGAATAAAAAAACAGGTCGTCCCTGTGCCTTTTCCAGTTGATCGGTTAGCCAATGCCGCCGTTTTTCACAATAAAGGCCCAGGTGAGAACCCTGGTCGACGGTATCGAGAAAGATGAAATCTCCCTCGTCGTTTCTTTGAGTGCTTTGCACAAAACCATTGTTATCTTTTTCAAGTTCGGGAAACGCCGCGCTCAGGTTTTGCCGATTGTCATGATTGCCCATCATCAAAATAGCCGGTGGGGTAAGGGCGTTAATTATTTCCCTAAACGCCTGATATGCTTCGGGCTTTCCGGCATCGGTCAAATCGCCACTGAAGACGCAAAAGTCCGCATCAGAATGATTTGATTCAATATCAGCTACGCAGGTTTGCAGTCGTACTATGGGTGAAAGACAGCTGATCATCTCATCGGGTGCACCAAGATGAGTATCAGTAATTTGAATGATTTTCATATCACTACCTGTCAATTTTACTTAGGGAGAAACGGGCGTCTGTTTTGGAAGGGGCATGCCGCGTTTCTCAAGGACACCGCGTAGGCGGTCAGGATAATCGGTAATAATACCATCGACCCCCATATCGATAAGGGCCTCCATACGATCTGTGTCGTTGACGGTCCAGACTTTGACCTTTAGCCCCAGGTCATGTGCCTGTTTGACCTTTTCGGCAGTCATTTCCGGATGGAATGCCGACCAGATTTGCCCCCCGGCCTTCTTCACCATTTCCGGTACATTACCCGCGTAATTGTCAATGTCGTGTCCGGCTGTCCATGGGGAAGGGCCAGGTTTTCCCATGAGTAGGTTATCGTACCAATCCTGTTGAACGGTCAGGTAAGACGTAGGAATATTTGGCGCCTGGCGTTGTGTTTCCTGCAACGTGCGCCAGTCGAAGGACTGAATTGTCACACGAACGGAAAATCCCTGTTGGTGAATAATTTTCAAAAGGGATGAAACGAATTCCCTCGGCTCCAGGAAAAGCTCCGGTTCCGTCGGTCGAAGTTTGGTTTCTATATTGAGTCGCACGTTTTCATTCCCGGATCGTCGGATAAGGTGCAAAACCTCTTCCAGTGTTGGAATGCGGGCTCCATCAACAGCGGTTTGATCTGAGAAGCGTTCGTGATAACGGGTTCCTGGTTTTACACGCCCGACATCAAATGACTTCAATTCCTTTAAAGTCAGGGATCGTATTCCCGGACCAGTTTCATCTAACCATTGACCGTCTTGATTGCGCGTAGTCTCCGGTTCAAGTCTGGGATTATGGGTAACGACGATCGCCCCATCGCTCGTCGCGCCGACATCGAGCTCGAGCGTATTGACGCCAATCGACAAGGCCTTGGCGAAGGATGCAAGAGTATTCTCCGGCATTAACCCCCGCGCACCACGATGGCCCTGAGAATCAAACCCGTTTGCCAAATCGGTCATGCCGAAAAATCCCAGTGCCATAAGTGTGGAAGAAAGTAACCAACGCATATTTCCTGTTCACCTTCTTGACGGTGTTATTCCACGCGCCTGTCATTGTCGGAGTCAAATACATGGATGTTTTTCGGATCAATCATCAAAGGTAGAACTTCACCCGGATCGACACTTCGCACGCCTTCCAGGCGAACGATCAAGTCCGAACTATCATTACCAAACGTCCCATGGACCAGCGTATCCGCACCCAGGTGCTCCACGACCTGTACCGTATATGACATCGTGTGATTTCCACTATCATCGACAATCAGGTGTTCCGGGCGCATGCCGAAGGTAACCTGCTTGCCGGCATGGTTGTGAAAGGCATGGACAAGTTCATGGGATCCACCGCCGGGAAATTCGGCATTTTTTCCATCAGCACTAATCATACCATCGAGAAAATTCATTGAGGGAGAGCCAATAAACCCGGCCACAAATTTTGTAGCTGGATGCTCGTATAGTTCAATGGGTGTCCCCAACTGTTCAACATTGCCACCATTGAGCACCATAAGGCGGTGCCCCAGGGTCATTGCCTCGACCTGATCATGGGTCACATAAACGCTGGTGATACCCAGGCGCTCCTGAAGTTTCTTTATTTCAAGGCGCATTTGCACACGCAGTTTGGCATCCAGATTGGATAAGGGTTCATCGAATAAAAAGACGCTGGGTTCGCGAACAATGGCGCGCCCCATGGCGACACGCTGGCGCTGACCGCCACTAAGTTGTCGGGGAGAGCGGTTCAGATAATCACCTATTTCAAGAATTTCGGCAGCCTTATTGACCCGTTGCTCTATCACATCCTTTGGATGACCTGCGATTTTCAGGCCGTACGCCATGTTGTTAAAAACCGACATGTGCGGATAAAGTGCGTAATTTTGAAACACCATGGCAATGTCGCGCTGGGCAGGTTCCAAATCGTTAACGATACGATCACCAATGGAAATATTGCCACCGGTTACACTTTCCAGGCCCGCAATCATCCTTAGCAGGGTCGATTTCCCGCAGCCACTGGGGCCGACAATGACAACGAATTCACCATCACGGATATGCCAGTCGACACCGTGGATAACCTCCGTTTCGTCGTAGGATTTACACACTTTTTCAAGCAGGATTTCGCTCATGGTTAAAGTTCCATTCTCGGTTTATTTCTCGGTTTCGGTCAGGCCTTTAACAAACAGGCGCTGCATGAATACGACGACGGCTATCGGCGGCAACATGGCCAAAAGGGATGTCATCATGATCAGGTGCCAGTCCGGGGACCGTTCGGCCGTCTGCAGCATTTGCTTGATGCCGATGACAATGGTGTACATGTCCTGATCCGTGGTTATCAAAAGCGGCCACAGGTACTGGTTCCAGCCATAGATGAACAAGATGACGAACAAAGCCGCGATGTTGGTGCGCGACAGCGGCAGCAGAATGTCTATGAAGAAACGCATAGGCCCTGCGCCGTCGATGCGTGCGGCTTCCAGCAATTCATCGGGAATGGTCAGGAACACCTGACGGAACATGAAAGTTGCGGTCGCCGAGGCGATCAACGGAATGCTTAGTCCCCAGTAGGTATTGAGCATGCCAAGATTGGCGACAACCTCAAAGGTCGGAAGGATACGCACCTCGACCGGCAGCATCAGGGTGATGAAAATCATCCAGAAGAAACCCATACGGAAGGGAAATTTGAAATAAACGATGGCGAACGCCGATAAAAGTGAAATGGCGATCTTTCCCAGTGAGATCATCAACGCCATAATCAGGCTGTTGACCAGCATGAAACCCACCGGCGGCAGGCCTGCGCCCTCAACCCCGCCCAACAGGGTCGTCTTCAAATTAATAAAGAATTGATCTCCCGGCAGAAGAGGCAACGGAATTTGAACCATGCGCAAGGCATCGTGTGTGGATGCAACAAAGGTTATCCAGATCGGAAACGCGATAATCGCGACGCCAAAGATTAAAACGAGGTGAGAAATAAAGGTGACAAAGGGACGATGCTCGATCATCAGTACGCAACCCTCTTTTCAACGTAGCGGAACTGAATCACGGTCAGGACAATAACAATCGCCATAAGAATGACCGATTGGGCCGCCGAACCACCGAGATCAAGGCCGATAAAGCCGTCATTAAAGACCTTGTAGATCAATATCTCGGTGGCCTTGGCTGGCCCCCCCCGGGTAACGACGTGGATAATGCCGAAGGTCTCGAAAAACGCATAGACGATGTTCATGACCAACAAGAAGAAGGTTGTCGGTGAAATCAGCGGGAAAATAATAGTAAAGAATCGTCGTACCGGGCCTGCCCCGTCGATGGCTGCGGCCTCGATCAGGGATTTCGGAATGGACTGCATAGCGGCCAGGAAAAACAGGAAATTATAGGCCACCTGTTTCCATGCCGATGCAATGATCACCAGAAACATTGCTTCCGTACCATTGAGCTTGTGATTCCATTCATAGCCAAAGGCGCCCAGCATATAAGTGAAGATGCCGAGTGTCGGGTCGAACATGAAAACCCACAATGCGCCGGAAAGGACAGGAGCAACGGCGTAGGGCCAAATCAGTAAGGTGCGGTAAGTCGTCGCCCCCTTGATCACCCGATCCGCCATCGCCGCCAGAACAAGTGCGAAAGACATCGACAGGAAGGCTACAGAAAATGAAAAGAAGATCGTTCGCTTGAAAGTATCCAGATAGAGTTCATCATCAAAAAGTTCGATGAAGTTATCAAACCAGACAAATTCAGTACTGAGCCCAAAGGCATCTTCAACCAAAAGCGACTGGTATAATGCCTGACTTGCCGGCCATATGAAAAAAACCACCGTAATGATTATTTGTGGCGCAACGAGTAAGAACGGCAATACTGATGGTCCAAAATGGACACGTTTAAGCATGTCTATAAAGCCCTGTATCCGTCAACACCCCCCGGTTTCCATACTATTGGAAAACCGGAGGGATGCTAACTTGGGGAGATATTAATTGTTGGCTTTTTCAAATTTACGAAGCAGCTTGTTGCCCCGTTCAGCGGCATCGTCAAGACCTTGACTCGCCGTTTTGGATCCATTCCAGATCGCTTCCATCTCTTCGTTGATGATGTCCCTGATCTGAACAAAGCTGCCAAAACGCAATCCACGGGAATTGGCCGTAGGAGCATTCAGGCTAAGCTGCTTGATGGCCGTGTCTGTGCCAGGGTTGCTGTTATAGAAGCCCTGCTTTTTTGAAAGCTCGTAGGCCGCCTTGGTAATTGGCACGTATCCCGTTTCCTGATGCCACCAGGCTTGAACTTCGGGCGAGGACAAATAAGTCATGAACTTGGCGACGCCTTTGTAATCGCCTTTGTCGTGACCTTTAAGGACCCACAGGGTTGCACCACCGATGATCGAGTTCTGCGGTTTGCTTGCGGCTTTTGTATCAAGGGGCAACATGCTCTGGCCGAAGGCAAACTTGGCCTGTTTTTTAATGCTGCCATAATAGGCCGATGAATTCATCCACATGCCGCACTCGCCATTAGCATACATGGGAAGGCTGTCGCCACGCGGTCCACCGTAAGTGAACAACTTGTCCTTGGACCAACTGGCAACGTCGCCAATTATATTTTTGACCTTGTCATTATTAAACGTGAATTCGGTATCCAGGCCGCCAAAGCCGTTCTCATTGGTGCCGATTGGCAGGTTATGCCAGGTGCTGTAGTTCTCAATCATGACCCAGGACTGATAGCCAAACGAGAAACCGCATTTGTAACCGGCCGCGACGAGTTTCTCCGAAGCGCTTTTCATGTCGCTCCAGGTTTTGGGAACTGACGTGACCCCCGCCTTTTTGAAAGCGTCCTTGTTGTACCACAACACAGGAGTTGAACTGTTAAATGGCATGGAAAGAAGATCGCCATTGGGTGTCTGATAATAACTGATCACTGCTGGCAGATAGTCAGATTTATCAAATGGTTCGCCGGCGTCCTTCATGACCTGTTCGACCGGATAGACGGCGCCCTTGGCGGCCATCATGGTCGCGGTGCCGACTTCAAACACCTGTACGATGTGGGGCTGCTGTTTGGCCCTGAAGGCAGCGACGGCGGCGGTCATGGTTTCGGTGTAATTGCCCTTGTAGGCGGGCAGGACCTTGTATTCGGATTGGGTTGCATTGAAATCATTGGCAATTTTGTTGACGCGTTCACCGTTGACACCGCCCATAGCGTGCCACCATTGGATTTCTGTAGCGGCGAATGCTGAAGCCGATACGCTGACGCCGACGATGGCTGTAAGCACACCAAGAATTTTCTTTTTAAAAGTCATGAAACATCTCCCTGCAAATAGAAGGCTGCGGATATATAAGCCCCCGGATTAGATTGTTTGTTGTTCGAATGAGCTTAGGCCCAGGCACCTTGGGCTCCCAGAGAAATATGGCTTCACCATCCGAACAGAAAATATTCTAATGAAAACATATCATAATGCAAAGTAAAAAACTGTGGATTAAATATAACAGTATATTATGATACGTATTATCCCATACATTTTGGAATTGCCAAATCATGCCTCTGCCATTACGCCAACTTGAAGCATTCCATGCGGTGGTCGCCAACGGCAACATGACCAAAGCGGCTAAATTCCTTGAAATTTCCCAACCGGCGGTCAGTCGGCTTGTCGCCACACTGGAAGAAAGTCTCGGTTTCCCGCTGTTCCAGCGACTGTCCGGCAGGTTGCGCCCGACACCGGAAGCCCGGGTCATTTTTGACGAGGTCGAAAAGGCACTTGCAAACCTGAATCATATTTCCCGACTGACGGAAAATATTCAGGATAAAAAGACCGGCCACTTGCGGGTCGCCTGTTTGCCGGGCTTTGCAACGTCGCTGCTGCCAAGGGTGTTGGCGCGCTTTTTGAACGAAAGGCCCGGACTGACTCTGACTTTGGAACCCCGGGCGCCAGAAAGGATTCAGGAGTGGATATCGGCGCAACAATTTGATGTCGGTATTTCGGAACAATTTGAGGACAATCCGTCTATTGAGTCCGAAGCGATTCAGATACGAACCGTCTTTGTTGCACCCGAAGGCCATCCGTTGGCAAAGAAGAAATTTGTCACGCCGAAGGATCTCGATGGGTTGCCAATGATTCATAATAATCGGGACCATGCCATTTTTGGTGCTTTGCAACAGGCTTTTAATTCAGCGGGTGCGGAACTAAATGGGGTGGTGGAAAGCAGGCAGTTTGCCCCGGCCTGCATAATGGTTGTTGAAGGTTACGGGGTATCCGTCGTTAGTGAGATTGATGCCCGTGAGTATGAGAATGAAGGATTGGTCATCCGGCCCTTCAAGCCAAACATCCCGTTTCAGATCAATATTCTTTACCCGGCTTTCATGCCACGCTCATTGGCGACAATTGAATTTGTCGAGGCTTTCAAGAAAAGCCTTGAGCCGTTTCGTCTGTAATTTTCAGCCATGATATCGAATCCCCAACCCTTTGATCTCCTTGTTATCGGTGGCGGCATTAATGGTGCTGGCATCGCCTGCGACGCGGCCGGAAGAGGCCTGTCAGTCTGTTTGTGCGAACAAAATGATCTGGCCAGCGCGACATCTTCTGCCAGTAGCAAATTGATCCATGGCGGGCTGCGTTATTTGGAACACTATGAGTTTCGATTGGTTCGCGAAGCCTTGGGCGAACGCGAAGTTATGCTGTCGAAAGCCCCCCATATCATCAAGCCCATGCGTTTTGTACTACCCCATCACAATCAGGTCAGGCCTGCCTGGTTAGTGCGTTTGGGACTCTTCCTGTACGATCATCTGGCGGCCCACCCCCGGCTTCCAAATTGCAGCAGCATTGATCTTTCCCACAATCCCGCTGGTGCCCCATTACGTGACAACATTCGCAAGGGCCATGTTTATTCAGATTGCTGGGTTGACGATGCCCGTCTGGTCGTTCTCAACGCCATGCAGGCTGCTGAAAAAGGCGCCATCATCCAGCCCCGGACAAAACTGACAAAGGCCCAACGCAAAGGGGACCTGTGGGAAGCCCGACTTACCGATACGACAACCGGAGAGGAAAAGACAGTCGTGGCACGTTGTCTGGTCAATGCTGCCGGCCCTTGGGTTCAGGATGTCCTTGATCACGCTCTGGGAATATCAGGCGATGGCGGTATCCAACTCATTAAGGGAAGTCACATCGTCGTCCCCAAGATTCACGACGGAAACCATGCCTATATTCTTCAGAATGAGGACCGCAGGGTCATTTTCGTCATTCCCTATGAAGGCGATTTCTCGCTCATTGGCACGACGGATATCCCTGTTGAAGACGGTCCGGCCAAGCCGAGCGTGGACGACGAGGAAGTCACCTACTTATGCGAAAGCGTCAACGCCTACTTTGACAAAACGATTTCTCCCGACGACGTGGTGTGGACCTATTCCGGCATACGCCCGCTTTACGACGACAATCAGAAAAATCCCTCCAGGGTGACGCGTGAATACGTCCTTGATTTAAATGCCCAAAATGGAGAAGCACCGTTGTTGTCCGTCTTCGGGGGGAAAATCACTACGTACCGCCGCTTGGCCGAACAGGTAATGGAAAAACTGGCCCCATATTTTCCCGGGATGGGAAAGCCCTGGACGGAAGCTTTGCCCCTCCCGGGGGGTGGTATCCCCGAAGGTGATTTTGAGACTTTCGTGTCGACTGTTTACAATAAATATCCCATGCTTGAGGGCGAATTTCTGCGCCGAATGGGGCGTCGTCATGGCGCAATGATTTTCACGGTTCTTGGCAACGCCACGACTCCCGAAGACCTTGGTGAAGACTTTGGTGGTGGATTATGTCAACGAGAGGTAGATTATCTGATCGCCAATGAATGGGCGCAAACGACGGATGACGTATTGTGGCGTCGAACAAAATGCGGCCTGCACATGAGTGAAAATGATCGTCAGAAGGTTGACGAATACGTGATGGAAAAATCGATAAAACAGAAACCAAAAAAACATGACTGCACCTGATAATCTTCATTTTCTGTCCGCCAAAGAATTAACGCATCACTATGCCAGTGGTGAATTATCCCCCGTTGACGTAACCAAAGCAGTGTTTGAGCGGATTGAAAGCGATGGCGCGAATTACAATGCTTTTTGCCTGATCGATCCTGAAAGTGCTTTGGCATCGGCGCGACAGTCCGAACAACGGTGGCACCGGGGAGAACCATGTGGTCTGGTCGATGGCATCCCGACAACAATAAAAGATTTGGTGCTGACCAAGGGTTGGCCGACACTAAGGGGCAGCCGAACAACGGATCCTTCCGGGCCATGGGAAGAAGACGCCCCATCGGTCGATAAATTGCGCAAACACGGGGCTGTCATTCTTGGCAAGACGACAACTCCCGAATTTGGTTCCAAAGGCGTCACCGAAAATCTCCTTACAGGCTCGACCAAGAACGCCTGGAATACATTGCGGACCTCTGGCGGTAGCAGCGGTGGAGCCGGTACGGCGGCAGCCCGCGGTTACGGCGTGCTTCACATTGGCACCGATGGCGCGGGCTCCGTGCGAATTCCGGCATCCTTCGGCGGCGTTTTTGGGTTGAAGCCAACCTTCGGCCGGGTCCCCGTTTTCCCTCCCAGTCCACTGGGAACAGTTTCGCATGTTGGTCCCGTGACGCGCTCAGTTGATGATGCCGCGCGTATGATGAGCGTCATGACAGAACCCGATGAGCGTGATTGGCACGCACTTCCCTACAATGCTTGCGCCTACCACGAAGAACTTGAAAAATCACTGGACGGAATAACCATCGCCTATTCCAAAGACCTGGGTTTCGCCGATGTAGACCCGCAAGTCGCCAGCGCTTGTCAAAAGGCCGTCAAACGGTTTGAAGAAGTCGGCGCACAGGTTGAGGAAATCGACGGTCCCCTTGATGAAGACCCTGTCTGGATAACAGACCGACTGTGGTTCGCCGCATTCTTGAGAATCACCGAAACCCTGAATGAGGATCAAATTGCGCTCATGGATCCGCTGCTCATCGATATGCTTGAGCGGGCGAGGGCGATGAATGTTTTTGAATTGTTGGATGCGCACAGGGCGAGAGAAGACATGGCATTGAAGTTGTGCAACGTGCACAGGAAATACGACCTGCTGGTCACGCCGACAATGCCGATAACTGCTTTCGAGGCGGGTCCATACAATCCGTGGAATAGCCATAAACCCGAGGACTGGATCAGGTGGTCCTCCTTCACCTATCCGTTCAACCTTTCGCAACAACCCGCATCAAGCTGCCCCTGCGGTTTCGATGATGATGGCCTGCCTGTCGGGCTGCAAATCGTTGGTCCCAAGTACGCCGATCATCTTGTATTGCAAGGGTCAAAGGCATTTGAAAAGCTGGCGCCTTTTCAACTTCCTCCTTGATGACGATGACATATCGACAAAGGGCAGTGGCTCTGCTATATCGCTGCCTCCCCTCAATGGGAGCAGGGGGCGCTTAGCTCAGTTGGTAGAGCAGCTGACTCTTAATCAGCGGGTCGTGGGTTCGAATCCCTCAGCGCCTACCAAATAAACCCTTGATTTCATTAGTGAAATCAGGGGTTTTCTTTTTGTTCTTTCCGAATTTATTGCGGCGGTTTGCAGCCGGTTTGCAAAAACCGTTCATTTTGTGTTCTCTTAGCGAAGGATTTTTAGGGGTTGATAGCGTTGAGACATGAGTATTTCACTATGAAATGAGGTTGAAATACGGATGTCC